>CALXFJ010000001.1 GCA_944387565.1 uncultured Clostridia bacterium
AGTTTTTTTTCGAAGGACTGAACAATTTGTAGTGTTTTCACTACCTATATTTTAGAGATAGATAATAATTAGAATGTTTGAAAATAGGACAGTACAAATTATGTCATATAACATAGAAACAATTATAGCAGAAAAATTAGAAACAATCATATCAAGGGGGGATTAAACAGTAGGATGAAAGATTACTATGACTTATATTATCTATTTAAATATAAAAAAGAGGATATTTCTTCTAAAACATTAGAAAGAGCAATAGAAAACACATTTTCAAAAAGAAACACAAGTAAAGAAAATATGGATAAAATTTTAAATGAAATGAAAGAAAATAGATTTTTAAATGATTTATGGAATTCATATAAAAAAAGATATAATTATGCTAAAAATATAAAATTTAATGAAATAATAGATATAATATTAAAAGAAACATAAAAACAAAAAACCTTACGGAATAAGGATTTTCTTGTTAAAATTACTTGCAAATTTTATCTAGTTTTAGTATAATACAAATGTAGAAAAATACGAAGAAAAGAGGGAAAACAATGGAAGAAACACCAAATAGAAATGACGGAAAAATAATAGAAAGAGACATCGAAAAAGAAATGAGAACAGCCTACATAGACTACGCAATGAGTGTTATTGTATCACGTGCACTTCCAGACGCAAGAGATGGTTTAAAACCAGTACATAGAAGAATTCTATATGCTATGTATGAAGATGGAATAACATCAGATAAACCATACAGAAAAAGTGCTAATACAGTAGGTTCAGTTTTAGGAAGATACCATCCACATGGAGATAGTTCAGTATATGATGCAATGGTAAGAATGGCACAAGACTTCTCAATGAGATATATGTTAATAGATGGACATGGAAACTTCGGTTCTGTTGATGGTGATGGAGCAGCAGCCATGAGGTACACAGAAGCAAGAATGTCAAAAATAGCATCTTATATGTTAACAGACATAGAGAAAAATACTGTAGACTTTATGCCAAACTATGATGATAGACTACAAGAACCAACGGTATTACCAGCAAGAGTACCATTACTTTTAGTAAATGGCTCATCAGGAATAGCAGTAGGTATGGCAACAAATATACCACCACATAACTTAACAGAAGTTATAAATGGAATAATAAAAATAATAGATGAAGATAATGTAACAGATGAAGACTTAATGAAAATTATAAAAGGGCCAGATTTCCCAACAGAAGGATTAATATTAGGACGTGAAGGTATTAAACAAGCATATACAACAGGAAGAGGAAAAATAACATTAAGAGCAGAAACAAATATAGAGGAAATGAGTGGAAACAGACAAAGAATAATAGTTTCATCATTACCATACCAAGTAAATAAAGCAAACTTAATAAAAACAATATCAGATTTATCTAAAGAAAAGAAAATAGAAGGAATCTCTGAATGTAGAGATGAATCAGACAGAAAAGATAAGGTAAGAGTTGTAATAGAATTAAAAAGAGATGTAAATGCACAAGTTGTATTAAATCAACTATTTAAACACACACAAATGCAAACAACATTTGGAATAATTATGCTTGCATTAGTAAATGGAGAACCAAAAATATTAACATTAAGACAAGCAATAGATTGTTATATAGACCATAGAAAAGAAGTAATTACAAGAAGAACAAAATTTGATTTAGATAAAGCATTAGCAAGAGCACACATATTAGAAGGATTAAAAATAGCTTTAGATTATATAGATGAAGTAATTCAAATAATACGTTCTTCATATGATGATGCAAAAGAAAGATTAATGGAAAGATTTGGTTTATCAGATGTACAAGCACAAGCAATTCTAGATATGAGGTTAAAAACATTATCAGGATTGCAACGTGAAAAAATTGAAGAAGAATATAAACAATTAATGGAATTAATAGACCACTTAAGAGCAATCTTAGGAAGTGAAAAACTATTATTTGATGTAATGAAAGAAGAGTTAATTGAAGTAAGAGATAAATTCGGAGATGAAAGAAAAACAAAAATAGTAGCATCTGAAGCAGAAATAGATGAAGAAGATTTAATAAAAGAAGAACAATGTGTAGTAGCCTTAACACATTTTGGATATATCAAGAGAATGCCAATAGACACATATAAGAGCCAAAGAAGAGGTGGAAAGGGAATCACAGGAATGGCAACACGTGAAAATGATTTTGTAAAAGAAATATTTACAACATCAACACATGATATGATATTATTCTTCACAAATAAAGGAAAACTATATAAATTAAAAGGATATGAAATACCAGAAGCAGGAAGAACAGCAAAAGGAACAGCAATTGTTAATCTATTAAGTTTAGACCCAGGAGAAAAAGTATCAGCAGTAATCCCAATCCAAAACTTCGCAGATGGAAAATATCTATTAATGGCAACTAAAAATGGTTTAATTAAGAAAACACCATTAAAAGAATATGATACAACAAGAAGAACAGGATTACAAGGAATAACTCTAAAAGATGAAGATGAATTAATTGCAGTAAGACTAACAGATGGAGAAGATAATGTAGTTCTAGTTACAAGAAATGGATTATGTATTACATTTGATGAAAAAGAAGTAAGACCAATAGGAAGAGTAGCACAAGGTGTAATTGGAATTAGATTAGACGATGATGATGAAGTAATCGGAATGGAATCTGTAATTAATGGAGGAAAAGCAACATTACTTGCAATTACTGAAAACGGATTCGGAAAGAGAACAGAACTTGATGAATATAGAGTACAAAAAAGAGGCGGAAGAGGAGTAATTACTTACAAAATAACACCAA
This sequence comes from uncultured Clostridia bacterium, assembly GCA_944387565.1. Taxonomy (GTDB): domain Bacteria; phylum Bacillota; class Clostridia; order TANB77; family CAG-508; genus CAG-269. Next base: position 2,785 of record CALXFJ010000001.1, read on the forward strand.
AAACAGGAAAACTAGTAGGAGTAAGAGTATCAACAGAAGAGGATGATGTAATGCTTGTTACAGATACAGGAACAATTATTAGACTAAAAGTAGCAGAAGTAAGCATTTTAGGAAGGTCAACACAAGGTGTTACTTTAATGAGAACTAGCGATGGTGGAAAAGTAGTAGGAATTGAAACTTTAAAACCTGAAAAAGACGGATTAGGAGATATAATATAAAAATAAAACCCTATTAATGTTAAACATTAGTAGGGTTTTTCTCTATCTTTTAAATCTTAAATCATCACCAAAGAAATAATAAATATCATAATAACCAGCAATTCTAGAACCAATACGTTCTTCATAATTATTAAAAATATCATTAATATTTAAATTAGTAGAAATAATAGTTTTAGTAATTTTATTATTTAAATTTAAAATACGAGTATTTAAAATAGTAAATAACTCACTAAGTTTCATGCTATTTAAACTTTCAGTACCCAAATCATCAATAATTAATAAATCAGACTCTAAAACAGATTTATAAATATTATTATCAGTATTTTTATTTTTACTCATCTTATAATCTATTACGCTTTCAAGTAAAACAGGAGCTGTTTGGTAAAGAACAGTTTTACCTTTGTTTAATAAACTATAAGCAATACAATTTGACATAAAAGTTTTACCGTAAACCAGTATTGCCTGTAAATAATAAATTTTTTTGATTAGGGTCATCAAAATTTTCTACAAATTCAATACATTTTTCTTTTATATTTAATATATTTTTTCTTGGCGAGATATTAAACCTATATTTGGCAACATCAACTTCGTCAGAAAAAATATCAGCATTAAAGGTAGAAAAATTCTCTTTATCTAAATTAGACATATTAGATTTATTAAAAGAATAATTAAGTAATTTTTGTTTTAAACAATAACACATATGTGTCTGATAATTTGAATCTGTATAATAACCAGTATCATTGCAAACATTACATTCATAATGAGGTTTTAAATAATTTTCATCTAAATTTAAACTATTTAAAATCTCAGATTTTTGATTTTTTAAATCATTAATACGCCTTTCAAGTTCATCCTGAGCAGAAGATGAATTACCATATTTAAGAATATTTTTTGCTGTATTAATTGCAAAACTATTTAAATTATCTTCAATTTCCTTTAACTTAGGAACATTTTCATATAACTCTTCTTTTCTTTTTTCAGCATCCATTTCTGCTTCTAACTTTTTTTTAGCATATTCTTGTAAAATAGAATTTAATACTTCCATTTACCCCTCCTTGTTGTTATTTGCATAAAGAAAATCTAAATTAGAATATTTACGCTGTTCGTAATTTGCTTTATTTACCCTAGTTTTTAATTCTTTAGTACTCTTTTCTTGTTTCTTTCTTTGCTCTAGAAAAGCATTAATTTCAGAAGGCGTTTTTAAGTTCCTTTCATGCCAATCTGTAATAATATTGTTAATATATTCAAAAGTAGGATTTTGCTTAAATGTAGTTCTTTTTAAAGCTATTTCAATAATATTCATATCATATCCAAAATTTAGAACCCAATTTTCAATATAAGCTTCTTCGTATTGAGTTAATCCATTATATCTACCAAGTTTTTTAGCAATTGATTTTTTGATTTTATTTAAAATTTCTTGTTGTTCATAATATCTATCTAAATCATTCCAAGTTTTAATCTTATTGCTTGCCCAAGCTTCTGCAACAGTTTGAACATAATTCCTATGAAGAGCACTACGTTTATAACAATAATCAAATAAAGCAATCATAACTTGCTCATCAAAATTATATTTTCTGAACCATAGGTCAATATCATTATACCAAGAAGGACCCATAATTCCTTGAAAATATGTATTATTAATATGTTCGATAGCCTTTGATTTAGATTTATTTTTAGCAGTTTGTTCAATTTTCTCCTTAGAAAGACTTAAATTAGGAGTATATAAATTGTGCAAAGTAGCCTCTTGTAAATCAATAATAATATATCCTGTAGTTTTTTTCATAATTAAACCATGTTCTTCTAGGAATTTTGTACCTTCATTAATTACATTAAGTGGAATGTTTAATTTCTTAGAAAGGTCATTCAACTTTATATCTTTTCCATATTTAGATAAGAAAATTAAATATAAATAAATTTTTAAATAATCCCCGGGTATTTCTGATAAATGTTCTGAAAAAAATATATCTGGAATACTTGTTTCTGAAAATAAAAGTGGCTTTTCTTTCTGTTCTAGCTTCATTATAATCTCCCCTAATCATGTTCTTATTTGTAACCTAAATTATAACTTTTTTAGACAAAAAATTCAAGTTAAATTTTTATAATTTTTATTGTAAAAAAATAATTTTTGTCTAAAAATGAATTTAAATAAATATTTAAAAACATATATAATATTTTCTCCATGAAAACCAGCAAAACTAAAAAGAAGAAGTGGAAAACAAAAAGAAATAAAAACAAAAACTTTTATATTAATAGAATCAAATAATAAATTAACAAGTAAAAAAATAATACCATACCAAATAACATTTACTAAAGCAGTTTGATAATCAATAATACCTAAAATCTTATTCTTAAAATGATAATTTTGTGGAAAAATAAATTTCATAATACCTCCTTAAATTTTAAAATTAGAAAAACTTTTCACAGATTGTGAAATATTTGTGGAAACACAACCTATAAATTCACGTACAAAAGAATTTGCTCTAATTAAAGCATAAATACCACCAGCATATATAAATTTATTAAATAAATTAGTAGAAGAGTAATCTAAAGAAAATAGAATAAGAAGAACTAAAGACACAATAATTTGTATAAAAAGTAATGAAAATAAATTCTTAAGCCAGGACTTAAAAAACCACGATGTACTATTTAAACTAAGAGAAAGAAATGCAAAAGGAGCAAGAAGTACAAATACCTTTATCATAATATATCTTAAAGAATAGGAAAAAACTAGACTTAAAAGAGAAACACTTAAAACACTTTTAATTAAACCATCTACTGAAAAAATGTTTAAAGAATTAGTATCCACAGCCATATTTGTATTAATAGTAGAAATTAATTGAGAGAAACTGATTTCTTTATTAAAAAGATTAAAACCAAGTTCTCTAATCGCAAGCGAGATATTAGAATTTAAATCTAATATAATTTGGACGATAAAAAATGAGAAATTCATACAAATACCAAAAACGACTAATTTTATAATAAAACTAAAAGGACTATCTACTCTATGATATGTAATATGTGACATTAAATATCTAAAACTATAATAGAGAATAAAACCTAAAAGCAGGGAATTTGCAATTAAAAGAATACCTTGGGAAGTAGAAGAACCAAATAGATTTGTAAAATTTTTATCATCTAAAATACTAGAATTTACAAAAGTAATTTCATCTAATACAGAATAAAGATTGTTATCAATAGAAGCAAAAAGTGTTTCAAATATACTATTTATTGTATTAATAATTACTTGAGTTATATCATTTGAATTTTCCAAAAAAACCCTCCTTAACCAATTAAAGATTTAATAGCAGATAGAATTAAATCAATTGCTAGAATAAAGGCATATGAAAATAAAGAACCTTTTATAATTTTCTTACCCATTCTAATTTTCTCTTCATCACCAAAGCTAAATTTTTTCATAAAAATACCACTACCAACAGCAACAGCTGCAGCAGGAGTTGCAATTTTTATAATCCAACTTTCAATACTTTCAAATGCAGAGTTAATTTTAGTAACAATTTCTGGGTCACCCCAAGCAAAAGAAAAAGAAGAAAAAGTAAATAATAAAGTAGCTGAGAAAATAAATATAAAACCAAAATAAAATTTTTTCTTATTCATACTAATCATTCCTTTAATGTATTTAGATTTTAAGGAAAATCTATAAACCAATTTCTTTAAAATGAGGAAACATTTTTAATTTTTTTGGTGGATAAATAATATTTCCATCAGATAAAAAAGTAAGAGCGGTAAAAGTTTCTAATTTTTGAGTAAAAAACTTAGAATCAAAAATAAAATCATTTTGAATATAAGTACTGTATGTTTCTGAAATATTTGAATCTTCTGAGTTTAAAGTTTGGGTTATATAACTAAAACTTGTTTTTTTAGCACTTTCAGAAATACTTCTAGATACTTTTTCTTTATCTTCTTTACCAAGTTGCTTTTGAGCTTCCTCAATTGTAAAAGAATCATCTGTTCTAAACCAAATCTTATTAATTAGATTTTGAACAATTACTTTAACACTAGCATCATCTTTTAATGTAGTTTTCAAAGAAGAATAACTTTGAGTACTTAAAATATTAATACATTTTGCCTCTCTACTTAAAGAAAAGAACTCACCATCAGTTTTACTTGCAAATTTATCATATTCATCACAAATAAAAGCAGATGTATGAACGTTACTTTTAGAAAGGTTAGTCATTATTTCTGTTTGAAAATCAAGCTTTAAATATGTTGCTATAATTCTAGAAAGAATATCATATTCGAAAATATTCATATTAAGAATTACAATCTTTCCAGAAGATAAAACTTCATCAAACCCTGTAAATGTAAGTTTATTCTTGGGAGGACAAAATGTATTTTTTACATCATAATCAGAAACAAAAGTAGATGTAATTCTAGTAATTTCAGAAATTAGAATTCCTTTAGTTCTACTATCTAAGTTAAAGAATTCTTTTTCAAAGAAATCCATACATTCATTTAGTTCATATATTTGTTCATTAGTAAATTTACAAGAAATAAATAAATTTCTCAAAATAGATATCTTTTCTTTGTAGTAATTAGGATTAGTAACTAACTTATGAATTTCAGAGAAAGTAACATATCCATTATTATAAAGTCTACAAAGTTTAATACATTCACATAATACTTCTTCAGCTTTATCAAGCCAATATGATTCAGAATTATTCTCAGAAAAAAGGAGTAAAATTGTTTTTAATCTACTTGCTAAAACTTGAGGTTTTAAATTAGGTTTGTGTAGTGGATTATAAAATATATTTGAATTTAGCCCAAGAACAATTAAATCTTTAGATAAATCATATTTATCACAATATGTTTTAATTTGTTTATAGTAATTACCTTTTACATCTAATATAAGCATACCAATTTTTTTATCAGGCTTATAAGAGTTATATTCTAAAAGTTGTCTTGTAAAAGGATACATAGCACTTGAAGTTTTTCCTGAGCCAATTGTTCCCGTAATTAAAAGATTTTGATAAAGACCGATTTTCTGGTATATAAATAATTTTTTTGTTTTCATCTACTCCGATTTTTAAAAATAAAGAGTTTTTTAAAGATTGAAATCTTGTTATTTTTTCTTTAGAATTAACCTCATATTTAGCTTTGGATTTTGGATTCTTTATTCTTAGAATTAAACTTTTAAAAAATTTTACAATATTTGAAATAATACGAAGATAAATAAATTCTCCTATAAAAAAGAATGAAATTATAGATGTAAAGATATATGTTGTTTTAATAATTTTCCATAAATCAGGATTTTCAGAACAAATATCAAAAGGATGAATTCCATAAGGTATTATAATTTCATCTGCTACAAAAATTGGATAAAAAATTTTAAAACTAATAAAACCAAGAATAAAAGAAAAGACCAAAGAAAATAAAATACTTTTCTTAGTTATAAAAATTACCTCCTTTTAAAAATACTTTTTCTTAATTTTTAATTTTGCTCCTTGTTTGTTATTGAATAAAACTATATCAAAAAAAGTATATAATGAATATAAAGTGATAAAAAGATATATAATAAATGTGATAAAAAATAAATGAATTAAATTAGAAATAATTATCACCGCCTTACGATTTTTTAAATAATACAACATTTTTTATAATTTGTCTATACTTTTTTGAAAAAATATGGTAAAATTTATTATAGACATAAAAAAAGGAGGAATTCAAAGTGAAATTTGATAAAGATACACGTATAGGAGATTTACTAGAACAAGCTCCAGAAAAAGCAGAAATTTTATTAAATGCTGGTATGCATTGTATTGGATGTCCTGCATCACAAATGGAAACAATAGAAGAAGCTTGTGAAGTTCATGGAATAGATGTAGAGGAAGTAGTAGAAAAACTAAATGCAGAGGAGTAAAATATAGTAAATTTATATATAAATAGCATAAATTTTAAAAAATGCACAAAAAAATTACAATTTTTTTCACAAATGTATTGACATTTGTGAAAAAATATTGTAAACTAAATAAGCGTTATGAAGTGTAACAAGTTATGGGCTATTAGCTCAGGTGGTAGAGCACTTGACTTTTAATCAAGTTGTCCCGCGTTCGAGTCGCGGATAGCTCACCAAAAGAACTAAATAATTTAAAAGTTATTTAGTTCTTTGTATTTAAGGCCCCGTGGTCAAGCGGTTAAGACATCGCCCTTTCACGGCGGAGACATGGGTTCGATTCCCGTCGGGGTCACCAAATTTAATTAAATAGTTGCCACTTTAGCTCAGTTGGCCAGAGCATCGCACTTGTAATGCGAGGGTCATCCGTTCGAATCGGATAAGTGGCTCCAATAAAAGGTCATTAGTTTCGAGATATCTCTTAATTATTGGCTTTTTTATTTACGAAAAAACAGAGTAGGCGCAACTTCTACTCTGACGACTGTTATGTATTGCTCACATTAGTCTTTGTTTGTCTTTTCATTTTGCATTTGTTGAGGTTGTCTTCATGACAGATTCTTTCCATTTTAAGAGCTTTTTTTTAAATAATCTATGTATTATTATCCCTCCATTTTTTGAATTTTATAATAAAGTTTTAAGAAAGTTAATAAAAGGTGCCACTTTTTACAGGTATAAAATTTGAAAAGTTGCCATTTTTTGCAGGTATTAAAAAAAATTGCCACTTTATTTAATAATTTATAAAAAAATAGAGAGTATATTTTTATAAACATAGTATTTTGAAATTTTTAATACTTTTTAAACAATATCTCTATAAATGATGTGTAGTTCATACTACCATTTTCTTTTTATTTAAAATTAATACATAATATTTTATTATTCCTTTTTAATTCTATATTTATTTCTCTTAGTTTTCCTTGTAAATACATTTCCATATATTATGTTTTTTGTTTCATATTTCACAAATATTTTAATTTTTATAATCTAAATAAAATTAAAAGAGATTTTGAAAGAAAAATTCCCACAAAATTCCCAAAACACAAACTGAAATGTTTTTAAATAAACCTAATTAAATTTCTTTAAACTATTTTAAAATTTTTTTCATTACCTTGAGATTTTTATTATAATTATGGATTTTAAAATTGAATTTGACAAATTTTAAATTATGTGTTATTATTTAAGTACAAAATAAATGTGTTTGAAAGTAGCTAAGATTCAAGCATAGTCGTATGTGTATCGCAACTGCACATACTTTTTTTATGCAAAAAAACAGAGCAGGCGCAACTCCTACTCTGCCGACTATTATGTATTGCTTACATTAGTCTTTGTTTGTCTTTTCATCTTGCATTTGTTGAGGTTGTTTCTGATTTTGTAGTAACATAAAGTTTTTTTCTTTTTCAGCAATAACCATATCAACTAAATGAAGAATCACATCGCTAAGATTCAAGACACTAGCCCCCCTTTCCGCCTTTGAGAAAAAGACTGGCCTTTTCAAGCGAAAGGTTGCTATTATATTACAATAATTTACAGCAAAAAACAAGCGAACATAAAAGGAATTTTAAATTATTCTCATTAAATATCCATAAATATATTTTTTATCTTCTTTAATTTCAGTTACCTTTATCAACACTTTATCAGCAAAATGTGGAAAACTATTAAATCTTGCTGGAACTCTTGTTAGAACTGTTACTTGTGTGTTATCTAATTGCACTATAATGCCAGAGTTATTTTTGGGAAATGCAATTACTGTACCTATATATTCACCATTTATAGTAATATATTTTCTAATATTGACAAATGGGTTTTCTTCAAATTCTTTTGCTGATAATTCATATATATTATTTTTTAAATCTATTTTTTTGATTTTAACTTTTAAATATTCTCCAACTTTATATATGTCTTTACAATTAACAATATATGTGTGTTTTAATTCAGACGCTTTTATAATAACTTCTTTACCGTACATATCAACAATAATATGCTTAACACCAATTCCGACTATACGAACTCTTATTGTATCATTGAACTTTAAATTTGGTAATTCTATTTTTGAGCGTAGTTCCATTGCATCTTTTCTACTGCCTATTGCTATATTTGCAACTTCATCATACTCTAATATTATAAAGTCAATTTCTGCTCCTATCATTCCACGAATTATAGATTTGTTCTGTTTATCTACTCTTAAATGTGTTATAGGAATTAAAACTTTTACATTTCCGTACCATAAAATAGCACATGGGATATATGTATTTTTTAGTTTGTAATATTCATCTTCTATTCCTGTGATTATTCCAGTAAGGATTCTTTTTTCTTCTTTACTTCTTAAAATTTCTTTTATATATAGATTTTTCGCCATTTCACCACCCAACTAAAAAAGCACCTACCATTTAAGGCAAATGCTTAAATATTTTAATTTTAATTCCAATTCATTCCGCCATCAGTTGTTTCATAATAATAAATAGTAGTTCCATCTCTACCTCTTTGTGCAATAATTCCTTCATTTTTATTTCCAAAATGAATTTCTACTAATCCATCTGAATAAGGTCCTACACCTACGACTACATCATTCCATGTTTTTCCTTTATCATCAGAATATACTATATGAGTAGCATATTGTCCTTTTAAATCCATAATAAGTTCACTACTAAGTCCAAGTTCTTCATAATTTGTATTATTAGTATCAAATTCATAATAAAAAACTATTTTTTTATTATCCATTTGGAATGTACCTTCTTTATATCTTCCATTATTTATTTCTTTTAGATGTTCTGCTGTATATGAAAAATCTCCAGGAACTTCAATCCAATCTTTTGCATTTAAAGTAATATATAACTTATCATCTTCAAATTTATAATCCATATTCTTTTCTTGATTATAATAATAAAATACTATACCTATGACTATTAGTAAAATAATGATTATTAATAATAAAATAATTCTTTTTTTCATAATATTTTTCTATCCTTTTTTGTGAATTTTATTCTATTTTGATTATTATTTTTCAATTATTTCTATTGACTCTAATTCTAGTTCACTTAATTGATTTTCTAAATTTTTGTACTGAACTTTTACAGTTTTTCCATTTTCTAACTTTCCTATTACTTTTGTGTTCTCTGTAATATATGCTTTAATTGCAAATGGAAAATTATAACCTGTATCAGAGTGTGTATCATCTTCTAAACTATATTTTAGATATACATATCCCAACTCTGCATAACTTTCTCCGATTGTTACAGTAGATGGATATATACTGTTTCCTTTTAATACTTCTAATTTCATATTATTATAATCATTTGATTTTAAAACAATAATTGCATTATCTTTTGTATCAAAATCATTCTCACCACTATATCCTTTTTTGTATAATGTACCTGAACAAATTAGTAAATCGCCTTCTTCTATATAATCAGTATCATATTCTTGTAATGTAAGATAATCTATACATTTTTGTTTTTTATCAGCAATGTTTGCTCTAGTATATTCATCCATCTCAAATTCAAATTCTCCAAAATGTTGTCCATTGAAAGTATAAATATACCCATTATGATGTAATTCTACTATTCCTTGAATAACTGTATTTTCAACAGTTTCTGTAATATCGTCTTTTTTAGACAAATCGCTTATTACATGTCCTTCCGAATCATAAATAACGGAAGAATTATTTGAATTTTCTTCTTTTACTTGTGGTCTTTTAATAAAAAATAGTATTCCTACTATTGCAACAAATATCAATAAAATACAAATTAAAATAATAAATAACATTTTTTTCTTGTTCATATCATATCTCCACAATTTTTTTTAATTATATCACACAATCAAAAATTATAAAATGTAATTTTTCAATTAATATATTATCAAACCCAAATTTATTCCAAAAATAAAAAAGAGAATATTTAATAACATAAAATACACCTCCAAATATAAAAATTAAAAGAGATTTTGAAGGAAAAATTCCCACAAAATCCCCAAAACACAAACTGAAATGTTTTTAAATAAACCTAATTAAATTTTTTTAAACTATTTTAAATTTTTGTTAAACACTTAAAATACAAGTGAAAATTTGCTATTATAGTTATATCAATTAATTGAGAAAAAGAGAGGCTTGTAAAAAAACATCGCACTTGTAATGCGAGGGTCATCCGTTCGAATCGGATAAGTGGCTCCAATAAAAGGTCATTAGTTTTGAGATAGCTCTTAATTATTGACTTTTTTTATGTTCAAAATATACATTTTATTATTTTATAAAAAAGCAGCATATAGAGAAATTGATTTTATATTATTCTCAAAGCCAAAGTTCCTAGTTGAAAACTTTTATATAATTCTAATTGTTCTATTATTTTTCCATCATCAATAGTTTTTTTAAAATATATTTTAATTCAGAATTTTTTTGTAGATTAAAATATAAACATTGTCAAAATTTTCTTATCTTTATAATAATGTTTTAAAAAAGTCAATAAAAGTTGCCACTTTTTGCGGGTAAAAATTATAAGATTGCTAAACTTTAGAAAAATAGATGGATTTTTTATCTTTTATCAAGAGAAAGTAATTATAAAATTAAACTTTTATATTTTAAACATATACTTTTTAAGTAATTTGTTGTAATATATAATAAATAAATGTAAAATTTATAATAAAAAAATAAATGGGATAAAAATGGGAATACTTTTTTATATAGGAATAGTAGCATTACCATATATAATATGTGCAATAATGGTATTGATAATGAGTACAAAATTAATAAAAAGTAATTTTGTAAAGATTTTGCTAATTATAATTATTTTAATTTTAGGATTTGTAATATTAATAAATGTTAAAGAAGAAAGACCAGATGATTTATGTCGAAAAATGGCTGAGATTAGTGATAATCAAACTCTTATAGGATTATCAAAAGAAGAAGCTCAAGAAAAATTAGGCAAACCAATGGAAGAATTTAATGATGCAGTTGGGAATATATATTCGTACTATGCTGGAAATATGGATAAGGGAGTATTTTTAGGAAAAACAACTATTCTTTTTGACTATAAATATATGTGTGAATTACGAATATGTTTTGATGAAAATGATATAGTAAAGAGTACTTCAATAAAATTGATTCCTTAAAAGTAATTATATAAAATGAAAGAAAGTGTGTAAAAAATTGAAAAAAGAATATGTTTTTCTAATTATAAATTATGCAATATTTTTTGTATGTTGGGCTATATTTAAAAGTGGAATAGCATTATCAGATAATGAGGTATTGTTTATTATTTCTTTAATAAATTTATTGGTTCATGCATTACTTATACTTGGTGGATAAGAGTTAATTTACTGTATTTTTTCATCAAAAAATGAACCGCAATTAGTTTTTAAGGTTTTAGCAATTTCTATATTAATAAATGTTTATATAAGCATCGTTATAGGTAGTATAAGTGATATTATTATATATTTGTCAATAAATCAAATAGTAGGGACTATAATTGGAAGAATATATCATAAAATAAAATATAAACAATAAATAAAGTTATATATAGTTGCTTTAATACTAATAAAAAATAAGGAGAATATAAATGAGTAAAAAAGAATATATATTTATGTAATAATTATAATAATTATAATTTTATTATTAGTAGGTTATTTTATTTTAAAAAATAATAAAACTACTAAAGATGTTAATATAGAAACTACTAATTCAGAAAGTTTAGAGCAATTAAATTATATATTTTTTAAAGATAGCATTCCATATAATGATATGACATATTTTAACAACATATATTATAAGCAAATAAATTCATTAGAAGAATACAATGAATTTAAAACTAAAGTATTTTCTTTACCTGAATGTGAAACAAATTTTAATGAAAATTTTATACTTGTAACGATGATGGAAAATGTTTCAACACAGTATTTAGTACCATATAAAATTTATGATGAAAATGATACTTTATATGTAGGATTAATAAAAGATGCTAGCGCTAATCCTAATTCTAATGCTATAATTATAGAAATCCCTAAAAGTCTACAAAAAGTAAAATAGAACCGTATAAAGCAATAGAAGAAGAAGTTCCTAATGAAAATTATACACCAATAGAAGAACTACCAGAGAACTATACAGCAGAGGAAGCCGTAAAAGATAATTGCTATGTTGAAGATAGTATAAATCATTTGAATCAAGAATTAGCAGAAGAATTCCTTGATAATTATAATAATTCTAAGGATGCTTTTCTAAGAATAGTAAGAATTTCTGAAGATAAAGAAAGTATCATAGATGTGTATTATTCAGCAAATGAAAATAAATTTCTTGTTTGTTTAGATAATAGTAGGGTATTTGAAAATACTACTTATAATTATTATAAATATTCTAATTTAGATAAAAAGACATTAGCAATTGGTAAAGATGGTTCATCTGATTATTATTCACTAACAGACACTTTAGAAAATGATTTGTTTTTATTTTATATTTAAATATTAAGTAAATGCCAATAATATAGAGATACTCTTAATTATTGGCATTTTATTTTGTTAAAATTCTGACTAAGTTTTGAATAATTACTATAAACAATAAGATAGATTTATTATCTATCTTTATTCATCTTTTATATCTAAAAATAATTTATCATCAAAAAATTCGGTTAAAGTTATGTTAAAAGCTTCACATATATGTAATAATGTAGAAATTCTAGGGTCATGAGCTTTATTATTCATAAAAGATAGTAAAGTTGTGTGAGGTAATCCTGCTAAAGTAGAAACTTTATTAATCGTTATATTATTTTTTTTAGCTAAATCTATAATTCTTTTTCTAATTGCTCCTTCTAAATTCATCATTTAAAATCCTTTCAAATATTGAAACGTCGATATTTTTACGTAAATATATTGACAATTTAAATTTTAGCATTATATAATATTAAATGTAGTCAATATATCGACGTAAATATTATGAAAAGACACAAAAGTTAAGAATGGAGGTATTAAAATGTTTAGCCAAAAAAACAAAAGAAATAAAAGAAAAGAAAGATATGAACTTGATTTTAAAGGTATTACATTAATTGCTTTAGTTATTACAATTGTAGTTTTGTTAATACTTGCGGGAGTATCAATTTCAATGTTAACAGGAAATAATGGAATACTAACACAAGCACAAAATGCAAAAGAAATGACAGAAAAAACTTCAGAAGAAGAAAAAGTACAACTAGCAGTAATAGGAACTGAAACCAAAGATAATGGACATTCAGATGTATTAGATGAAACAAATTTTAAAAGTGAATTAAAAAAACAATTTGAAAATCAGGAATTAGATGTAAAAACAAATGGTGATGGAAGTTTTATAGTAACTGTAAAAGATAGTAAAAGAAAATATTATATTAATGATGACAAAACAGTAGTAAATAGTGATAACATAATAGAAATAGGAACAAAGAGTGAACTAGAAAATTTCAGAAATGATGTAAATAGTGGAAATAGTTATGAAGGAAAAGCAATATTGCTTACAAATAGTATAGATTTAGAAGGTGAAGATTGGGAACCAATTGGTTCTTACCCAATGGAAAATTCTACTCCAGCAGACAAAACTAATGCACCATTTAAAGGTATTTTTGATGGTTGTGGATATGAAGTAAATAATTTTAATATTGATACTACAGATAAAGTACAAGGATTATTTGGATTAGTTGATAGTGCAAAAATTGCAAACTTAGGTGTAGGAGAAAATGTTGAAATTAGTAATGTAGATGACGGAGCAGGAGGAGTAATTGGATATATTTATAATGGTACTAAAGTATATAATTGTTATAGCAAAGCAAGTGTAAAAGGAAATAAAAATGTTGGAGGAGTAGTTGGAATAAGTTTTGAAAATAACAAAGTTTTAAATTGTTATAATTTAGGCAAGGTTGAAGGAACGACAACTGTAGGAGGTGTTTTAGGTTACCTAAAGTCTTTATCAGAGATAAAAGATTGTTATAATGAAGGAAGTGTAACAGGAAGTGGAAACTGGGTAGGAGGAATAGTAGGACAAGCAGAAGATTCATCAACTGTAGAAACATCATATAATAAAGGTTCTATCTATGGAAAGGCTAACAATACTGGTGGAATAGCCGGAAAACTTTTTAATAATAGTATAGTAGAAAGTTGTTATAATATTGGAAAAGTAACAGGAGATGGAGATTATATAGGAGGTATAGTAGGACATATTCAAGCAAGTAATGCTAGAAATTGTTATAATACAGGAATAATTAAAGGTGATAATGCAACTGAAATAAATTCAGTTGTAGGAAGAATTAATACTTTAAATGACTCAATTGTAGATAATTGTTATACTCTTGAACGGAGAATATAGTAATACAATAGATATAAAAGGAATAAAAGTATTAACTAGTGAAGAATTAAAAAATGCAGATAGTTTATTAGGAAGTATGTTTGAAAAAGATAATGAAGGTATAAACAATAATTATCCAATTTTATATTGGCAAAATAAAAAAGCTCTAGATTAACTAGGGCTTTATCTTATTCAAAACTAACAACATCATTATTATCGTTTTGTTCTACATTCATATCTAAATCATTAGAAACTTCACTTACTTCCTCTACAGGAGTCTCATCTGAAAAAGAAAATACCTTCTTTTCAGCTCTTGCTTTCTCATCAAATTTTTTATTAAACTCTTCTTTAGCTTCATTTAAAGTTTCTTGCATAGCATTAAACATATCTTCAACATCTTTTCTTGTAAAATCATAAGAATTACTTCTAGCCATTGGTTCTAAGATTTGAATATCATGTAATACATTATTAACTCTTTTACCTGCAAACTCTACAAATTTTTTCCTTTTTTCTTCATTAACTACTCTTTCCATAATACGTTCCTTTCTACATAAAGTTTTAAATTCCTAATAAACAATATCATATTTTAAAAAAATTTTCAAATAAATATTTATAAAAATTTTGATAAATTCTAAAATTTACTTAATTGCTAAAGATAAAAAAATATGTTATCATAAAAAAGAAGGAGGAAGTCATGGTGAAAGTAGCAATAATAACAGGCTCTTCAAGAGGAATAGGAAGAGAAATAGCAAAAACACTAGCAAGAAAAGGAATAACAGTAGTTGCAAATTATAATAAATCAGAAGAAGCAGCAAAAGAATTAAAACAAGAATTGGAAGAAGAAGGAATAAAAATAGATATAATAAAAGCAGATGTATCAAAAAGAGAAGATGCAAAAAAATTAGTAGAATTTACATTAAACAAATATGGAAAAGTAGATATATTAATAAATAATGCAGGAATATCAGAATACAAACTATTTACAGATGAAACAGATGAAGACTGGAATAAAATAATAAATACTAATTTATATTCAGCATTTGCAATGTCACAAGAAGTAATTCCCAATATGGTACATAATAAAAGTGGATGTATAATAAATATGTCATCAGCATGGGGAGTAGTTGGAGGCTCATTAGAAGTTATATATTCTGTATCAAAAGCGGGATTAGATGGTTTAACAAAAGCATTGGCAAAGGAACTTGGACCATCAAATATAAGAGTAAATTCAATAGCACCAGGTATGATTTACACAAAAATGAATGAAAAATTTAGTAAAGAAGAATTAAAGGAAATAGAAGAAGAAATACCACTAGGAAAGATAGGTAAACCATCAGATATAGCAAAATGTATAGAATGGCTATTAGAAGATGAATATACAACAGGACAAGTAATATCGATAAATGGTGGATGGATTATAACTTAAAAAAATAACCAACCTTTATAGGTTGGCTTATTTTAGTTTTCTCTTAATTTTCTTTTATAATTTCCTGAAATTAATTTTGGTAAATATGTAATTATTTTATAAACAGCTAAACGAATTTTTTTACTCCATAAATAAGATTTTCTTAATTTTCTAGCAGAGCCCAAAGCAACAGGTTCATCTTCTAAAACAATTAATTCGTTTTGCACTTTCTCTAATGGAAATACATAATTTTGACCATTATTATTATCCCATACATTATTCTCATTTCTAAAACAGAAATTAAAAGTGTCACCTTCTAATAATTGGATTTCAGCTTGAAAACCTAAATCTGTTTTTTCCATTTTTATATCATTAACATTATCCCAGTTCATACCAAAACCATAATGAATAGATACTTCTTGAGAAGCATCTTGGAATAATTGTCCTAAATATGAAATTTTTACTTTACTATTTTCAACTAATTTGTCTGTATTGAAGAATATATTTTTTGATAATTCCATTTAAATTCTCTCCTTATTTATCTTTTGCTGCTACAATTATAATATTAAATTCTACAATGTTCAAGTGTTTTTTTTGAAATTTTTATTACTTTTATATTACAATATTGTTACAAAGTGGTAAAAACTTTATATATGCAATAAATTTAGCATTTTACAAGATAAAAAAAGATTAAAGAAAAAATTAAAAATATTGTCAAAAAAATTACTTTATGGTAAGATAAAAGTGTAAAAGTAAAAATAAGGGGAATGTCTATGAAAGAGAAAGTAGAAGAGGATAAAAAGAAAGAAGAAGATATAGTGGAAAACAAAGAAAAAACTAATTTGGAAGAAACAAAAGAAGAAAAAGCAAAAAAAGTTTCTAAAAAAGAGAAAAAGGAAAAGAAACCTAAATTTAAAAAATCAGAAGAAAAGCCTAAAAAACAAGAAAAAGATATGAAAAAAATGGAAGGCAAAAAAAGTAAAAGAAAGTATGCTGTGATAGCAGTTTCACTAGGGATTGTTCTACTTGTGGCTCTTTTTATATCTACAATATTTGCTTTAGTAAATATAAACAATGAAAACATTATAAGTGGAGTTTCGATTTCTGGAATTGATGTATCAGGACTTTCACGAGAAGAAGCTAAAGGAAAATTAGAAGCAGTTTATAATGAGAAAAAGGAAAACGACATTGATTTAGAACATAATGAATTTGAGACAACTTTAAGTCCAGAATTAATGGAAGTAAATTATAAAATAGATGAAGCAGTAGAAAGTGCAGTTTCAATTGGTAAAAGTAAAAATATATTTAAAAATAATTATGATATATTAGGTACTTTAATTGGAAAAAGAAATATACCAGTAGAAATGACTATAAATGAAGAGGCTACAAGACAAACAATTGAAGATATGAATGCAAGCTTACCAGATGTATTAATAGATTCTAGCTATTCAATAGAAGATGATGAACTAATAATTACAAAAGGAAAAGCAGGAGTAAAAATAGATACAGATAATTTATTAAATCAAGTAAAACAAAAATTAAATGATTTAAATGATAATGAAAATTTTATAGAAATACCAGTTGTGAATAAAGAGCCAGAAGCAATTGATATAGATAAAATACATAGTGAAGTATATAAAGAACCACAGAATGCTTATTATACAAAAGACCCATTTACTGTATATCCAGAAGTAGAAGGGGTAGACTTTGATGTAGAAGCAGCAAAAGAATTATTAAAAGAAGATAAAGATGAATATGTAATTAAATTAACAATTACAGAGCCAGAAATTACTTTAGATGAAATTGGAACAGAGGCTTTCCCAGACCAATTATCAACATTTACAACTAGATATGATGTAAGTGATGTTGATAGGTCAACTAATTTAAGGTTAGCAAGTGAAAAAATTAATGGAACAGTTTTAAAACCAGGAGAGACATTTTCATATAATAAAACAGTTGGAGCAAGAACTATAGCAGCAGGATATAAAAATGCTAAAGTTTACGAATCAGGAAAAGTAGTAGATGGTATAGGAGGAGGAATTTGCCAAGTATCATCAACATTATATAATGCAGCTTTACTTGCAAACTTAGAAATAGTAGAAAGAAGAAATCATCAATTTGTAACTTCATATGTAGGAGCAGGAAGAGATGCTACTGTTGTTTATGGTCAAACAGATTTTAAATTTAAAAATACTAGAAAATATCCTATAAGAATAGTAGTAACAACAAATGCAGGAATATTAAAAATATCAATATTTGGAATTAAAGAAGAAAACGAATATACATTTAAATTTAACACAAAAACAGTTTCATCTATTCCATACACAACTCAGTACATAGAAGATAGCTCATTACCAGCAGGAACAGAAAAAGTCGAACAAAAAGGAGCAAATGGATTAATAACAGAAACATATATTACAAAAATGCTAGATGGTAAAGTTGTTTCAACTGAATTACTTTCAAGAGACACATATAGTGCTATGACTAGAATTATAAGGAGAGGAACAAAGAAAACAAGTAGTTCAAATAGTAATGCTACTACAACAACTACTCAAAGTACAAATACAGAAGAAACAACAACTAAGCCAATACAAGAAGAAGTACAAAAGCCTCAAGGAACGCAACCAACAGAAGAAATGGTAGACACAGAAAATGTAACAGAATAATTATAAAAAGACCAATATTTTAATATTTTTATTTTTAATATTGGTCTTAATTTATATAATAGGCATAAATTTGATTGTAATATTTAGCATATTAAGGTATTGACATTTAATAAAAAAGATACTATAATGAATAAGGTCTAGAAAATGCGCCATTAGCTCAGTTGGTAGAGCAGCAGACTCTTAATCATACTATGTATAAAAGATAATCATACGTTGTTATAAAATCGTGTAACTCTTGCAATATAAGAGATACACGATTTATTATTTTTTTAAAGGTCAATCCTATTCCTTTTTAATCTTTATTCGCCTTTTGGGTGTCCTTTGTTGACAATCATACGTTGTAATTGTATAATTCAAAAAGAGTATTTTGGAGGTATGAAAAATGGCAAATTTAACAAAAAGACCAAGTGAAAGAAAAAAAGAATTAGTAGCAAAACCAATTGTACTAAAAGGAAAAGGCGAAAGAAATTCAATGAATACTAGAATTTCCGCAGTTCAAAAAGAGTTTTTAGTTGAGCAAGAAGTAAAAGGAAATTCGACAGATACATTAAGATACTATAAATCGTCTTTCAGAAGAATGAACAAGTTTATTGCACAAAATGAACTACCACAAGAACTTTTGGAAAAGGTAAAGGAAGATGACGACCTAATCAGTATGGGAGAAAAAATGCCTTTGGGTGTTCTACTTGATAAGGATTTTGAGGTTGACTTTAAAAGACATTTAGAGGAAAGCGGTTGCAATCCTAGAACTATCAATACATATTTTAGAGCATATCGAGCATTTGCCTATTATTGCATGGACGAGGGTTGGATTCCTGTTAGGAAAATTAGTATAAAAACAAGTAAAGCACCAATAAAGCAAGTTTATTCAGAAGAGGAATTGAAAAAACTTTTGAAAAAACCAAAGACCTCAAATTTTACAGAATATAGAAATTGGGTTGTGGTAAATTATATGTTGGCAACTGGAAATAGATTAAGTTCAATTGTTGCATTAAATATTGAGGACGTTGACCTAGAAAATGGTTACATAAATGTAAATACTCAAAAGAATAAAAGACCTGTTGCAATTCCGCTTGTAAAACAAATAAGAAGAATTTTAAAAGAATATATTACTTTATATAGAAACCTAGAAGAGGATTCAGACCTAATGGGAACAGACCCATTATTTTGCAATAGATTCGGCGAAAGACTAACAGGCGACGGACTTATAAATGCGATTTCAAAGTATAATAAAAATCGTGGGGTTGCAAAAACCTCAATTCACTTATTCCGCCATACATTCGCCAAAGATTGGATTTTAAGAGGTGGCGACTTGTTCAGTTTACAAAAAATGCTCGGTCACTCATCACTTGATATGGTAAAAAATTATGCGAATCTTTATTCAAGAGATATTAAAGATAAAGCGGAAGAATTTTCATTTTTGTCAAATACTAGAAGAACAACAGGAAATACATTAAGATTGAAATAAATTATGTAAATTTGAGAAAACTATTGACTTGCTATTTCTTTAATGATAAAATAAATATAATTTATTTGGAGGTAAAATATGGAAGAAAAATTACAAGCAAAAAATGTAAGAATAGTTTTATTTTTTAGTCATTTATTAGAATGTACTTCTGTTAAGCTAGCGAATTCACTTATAGACGAATTACCAGAATTAGGACAACCAAATATTTTTAATATACCAGCAGAAGCACCAAATGAAGTAAAAATGCAGATGCCTAAAATAATTTTTAATAATGCAAAACAGATTAATATAACTGTAACAAATGTGAGCATAGATATTAGTATTGATAATGATAATATAGAAATTATTAAAAATAATATAAATAAAATATATAAAGCATTAAGTGATAATAATGTGCATATACAAGCAATTGGTGTTGTTAGTAGGTATTTATATTTTGATATAAATTTTGAAAAAATAAAAGAAATATATTATAAAGATGAAGAATTAATGGAAAGTGATTTAATTAATCTGTCTTGGTATAAAAAGAAAGATACAATTAATATTTGGAAAACGTTAAAAACAGAAGATAAAGATAATGTAAAGAATTTAACTTTAAGTATAGATATTAATAATAAAGGCATAAATAGAATTATAGATATTGGTTATATAAATGAATTTTTAGATAACCAAAATATAGAAGTAAATAGTTTTAAAGAAAATTTAGAAAAGAAAATAGGTGATTAGATGAGTACAATGACAATGACAGTACCCTTTTTTTGCATAGACGTTGATGAAGAACAACAAGATGTTCAAAATAGTAGTATAGCTTTGTCAGATTTTGCATATACTAAAACTAATACTGCAAATATAATAAATAAATATCAAACTAAATTAATAGATATTATATGTGAGTTATTAAAAAATGGAGAATCATATGAACATAGTAGTGTTAATAATAAACTTTTAGGAGAATTTATGGAAAAATATTATTATACTAAAAGAAAAATTTACTATAATAATACTACTTTTGAATTTAATATAGATTTCTTTTATGAAATTTATAAAGATATATCAGAAGACCTTTATATAGCTCAAAATGAATTTTTTGATATCTATGGATATGGAGATACATTATTTGAAGCAGAACAAGACCTATATAATACTTTATATGAATTATGGGAAATTTATGCAGAAGAAGATGACAATAATTTAGATAATAAGGCAAAAGCTATAAAAGAAAAATTAATAACTTATATAAGGAAGTTAGATTAATGTCTTCATTGAATGTTAAAGAGATAAATGCAAAGTTACAAAAAAAGGGTTTTAAAAAAGAAAATACCGACCACAATTGCTTTTATTATGTATATAATGGAAAAAAGACAGGTATATGGACAAAAACAAGTTTTGGTTCTCATAAAGATATAGGAGATAACTTAATTTTGAAAATGGCTAGACAAGTTAGATTAAAAAAACCAGAATTTATGAGATTAATTGAATGTACTTTATCTGCAGAAGATTATAAAAAATTGTTAATACAGAATGGAGAAATAGAAGAGGAAAATTGATTTACAATTTTTCTCTTTTTCAAGTTATAGGAAATTGCAAAAATCCAATAGCAAAATATTGTTTGCTATTGGATTAAGAAGTATACCATAAAAAGAATATACAACCAACTGGAAATATATGTATATAATTTAATTATCAAATTTGTAAACAATGCCTCTAGGGCTTTTGTAATTAACTGGATACATAGTACCAGTATGGCATTTTTCACAACTGAATGTAGGCAGAAAATCAGAACCGCCAAACTGTGAGTCTAGTGAATCTACAATGTTTTTAGGAATATATTCTGTGCAACCACAATTCTTGCATTTAAATTGAACACCTTCTAAAATACAAGAATTAGATGAAGGGATGCCAAATATATCTTCCAAATCTTCATTAAGGAAATAATCCATATCCAACAATTCATCATCTGACATTTTAGAAACATCTTTTCTAGAATATCCAATAGGTGGATTGTCCATATATTTTTTTCTAAGTTTATCAACTTTATTCAAAATAATCACCTCACGATATGGATATTATACAATCAAGAGGAATCTTTTGCAACAACTAATTCAGAGAAAAACATAGTCTGATTGCAAAAAGGGCAAATTAAAGGGTCATAGTGAAAATATAACTGAATACGCATACGCCAATTTGCAAGAATTTTTTTAGTTTTAATAGAAGCATCAGACAATTTTTTAATTAATTTATCAAAGTGAGCACATTTATGAGAGGAATATAAACCAGCATAACGTAGTATTTTAAAATTTTTATCAGGAATATGAATAATAAGGCGTTTCATCAAATCATAAACATGAACTTTTTCAACAACATACATATCATCTTCATGACGTTGATAATAGAAAACAACATAAGTACCATCATAATAAAGAATGCGAGATTGAGCCATAGCAGGTCTATTAAAATATCTAAGAAGATATTTAATAGCACCATCAGGATTACCTTCAAAAGGTTTAGCTCTAACATAGAAGCCATTATCATAAGATTGATAAAGAAGATTTACGAGAGCTTTAAAAACATTAAAATCTTTGGAAGATAAAGTAGTTTTTAGATAATCTTTCATTGATTTAAGAAGACAATATTGAAAAGATTTTCTAAAACCTTCATAATCAAAATGAGTAAGGTTAATCCAAATATCATCAGAAGGGCAATTTTTAATATTAGAAGAAGCACCTTCAGTAACAAGGCAATGAATATGAGGATTCCACTTTAAGTCTCTACCAAAAGTATGAAGAACAAGGACAATACCTGGGATAAGTTTTTTTCTAGGAGCACGTTTTTTAAAGAAAAATTTAATACAATTTTCACAAGATTTAAAAAGAAGATTAAGCAAATTACGGTCTTTAAGAAAGTAAATACGAAGTTGTTCAGGGATAGTAAATACAACATGTCTATGTTCACATTTAATAAGTTTAGAAGTAATTTCTAAAGCCCTATCCATTTGATATTTAATAGCACAAGTATTGCAGAATCTGGACTTACAAGTAAAAGGAACACAATAAGTTCTGTGACAATCAGGACATTCATAGACTGCATGACCCATAGAAGGATTTTGACAGGAAATCATTTTGTTAATTTCATCAATAACAACAGGTCTGATATTAAGAGAATGATTATCAATAAGAAAAGAGTCAAAATTATCAGAGAAAATCTGTTGAAAAGTATAAGAATCAGCTCTTTTAAAATTAAATTCAGAAGGAGCAAATTCAAAAGCACCTAATCCCATATGAGAATAAAGGTGTTCAAAATGTTCAATTTCTTCAACGGTTGAAGCAATATTAGAATGGTCTACTTGAAATTGAGGATTAGCTTTTCTAAATTCTTCAATAGAGTTGTTTTCATTATTTATTATTCTATATAATTCTTCATTTGATAAAGGTTGCAATATAATCACCAAAGAAATTATATATTAAATGATGAAAAAGGAAAATATAAAAGGAGCAAAAAAATAAAATAAAAGGCTGAAACTTTAATCAGCCTCAAGAGTGCGAGCTATGCTCGCTTTGTTCTTTCTTATATTCAAATAAATCATTTATGTTGCATTTAAACAATTCGCAAAGTTGTTCAATTTCACTTGTTTTTATATCTTTTACTCTACCAAAATAATAATCATTTACTCTTTTATAATTCCAATCAAGATAAATTCGCATTTTATATCTTGAAATTTTATTTTTTTCTAATAAATCCTTTATTTTAAATACTATCATTATTTTTATACCTCTTTTTAGGCTATTATAATTGACAACTATAAAACTTTGTAGTATTATCTTACTTATAGTCATAACTATTATGCACTATACTTTGACTAAATATTAAGATATTTTTTGCCTAATACTTTAAACAAAAAAATTTAAGGGGTGTATATAATGCTTTATTCATTGAATCCAGAAGAAAATTTAAAAGTAGTTGCAATAATGATTTTACTTATACCTTTTGCAATATTGATTGATTACATTGTTAAAAAGATAAAAGAGGAAAAGGAGAAGAAAAAAAGGGACTAATTCCCTTTATTCTTCCATATTATCAGTAGAGTATTTAATCATTGCACATACAACCTCATTTAATGATTTTTTACTCTCTTTTGCTATTTTTTCTATAATATGAAAATCTGTTTCCTCTACTCTTATTGTCATTGGTACTTTTGACGTACCTTTTGGCATTTTAAAACCCATTATATGCACCACCTATCACAAATAAAATGTTTCTATTTTTAAATTATTTTATAATTTATTGAGAAAATAGTATATTTTATTTTTGTTTCATATTTTGCATTAAAAAGTGTTGCGAAAAATAAAACGTTATGATAGAATCTAGTCGAAAAATAGAAAGACAGTAGGTAATATGTCAATAGAAAAATAAAAAATTTTTCAAATATTTTTTTGGAAAACATTAAAAAATAGACACACTTAATAAAACATGCAAAAAATGCACATTGGAATGGTAAAATATGTAATTAGTTTGAGCGATTATCTAATTTGGTTGCAGAGTAAAGTTGATTATGGTGTAGCAAACCAAAAATTAACCTTACTAGTTTTCGAGCAGAAAGTGCTAAGGCACGCTTATGTGCACCACGGCTCACTTCATTGTATTTGCGAGTATAAAAATCATTAAATTCTTTAGAATGGTTTTTAACAGAAGAAACAGCTTCAATTAAATAGTAGCGTAGATATTTGTTTCCTGTCTTAGTCATTCTAGTAGTTTCAGCTTCAAAGTAACCCGATTGGGTTTTACGCCAAGTTAAACCAGCATATTTAGCTAGAGCATTGTTGTCTTTGAAAAAGTTAATAGAACCAATTTCAGAGATAATGCCAGCAGCATATACATCACCAATTCCAGGGATTGACTTAAGAATGGTAAATTCATTGTCACAAAGACCTTTAACATTCTTCTCAATAGCTTTATCAATAACTTTAAGATTATCTTCTAAAGCATTAATAGTATTGAAAGATGAAGAGATAGCAACGTTAATAGGGTCATAAGCAACTTTGTCTAATCTGTAAGAATCACGAGCAATTTTCTTAAGAAGTTTAACATTTTCTTGAGGATTAGAAAAACGAGATTTACCTTTCTCCATAATGAAATTAATCATATCTTCATCAGACATATTAACAATATCATCAGGAGTAAAGTCAGCAATAATGGATTTAGATGTATTACCAAATAAATTGCTAAAAGGTTCGTCCTCTTTTTTTGCAATATAAAGAGAACTGAACTTTAGATAAATATTGCTCATCATGTAAGCTTTTTCTCTCATAATAGTTTTAACTAAATGAAAACGTTGACGAGTTAAGCGCTGAAGAGCAAACAGTTGAGATGCCTTGTATGGTTGTTGGTTTATTCGACCACAACGAGCCATATCAGCTAAAACAAAAGCGTCTTGAGGATCAGTTTTATCCATATCAGAATAAGTTTTTCTAAAATTGCTAGATTCTTTAGGGTTAATAACAAACACTTTAGAATTAAAATTAAAAAGTGAATTGTTAGAAGCTAAAAAGTTAGCAATATGAAAGCTAAAAACATTAGTAGATTCCAAGACCATAGTAACATATTTTAAGTCATTTTCTTGAAGAGCATTAAAGATTCTTTCAACAGCGATTACGCTACCAGGTAAGTCGTTAGTTATAGAAAAATCTAAAATATGTTTACCTTCAAAATTAATGGCACAAAAATAGTTACTGGCAGAGCTAACATCAATGCCTACAAACAAAGTAGATAAAACATCTTTATTCATAGAATCACCACCTTTCTTGATAGAATAAAGATAAAATAAGGACTATTCCTTAGCAATTAAAAATAAAATCAACCTCGCATATAAGCATTCATTCAAATATTGTTAACGTCATTGCTACCTTGACCAATATTTGAAGATGCAGCAGTTGGTAAGAAAATAATTTTTAATGCAAGGCTTCACTCTTTATAAGCAATACCATAAGGTTTGCAGGGGAAAATAAAGTTTGCCTTATATAATATCTAAAAATATTATACTAAAAAATAGTCCAATTAGAAAGGTTATAAAAAATATAAAATATGTTTATAAAATTCATATTAAATAAACCTTATAAACATATTATACGAGGTGGAAAAGCAAATGAAAAAGAAAATATTTATAGTTTTTATTATTATCTTTACAATATTTTTAATAGGGGCATTTAATAACAATTCATATGCTTATACAGATTTATCATCTGGTGAAGTAACGATTGAGGAAATACCAGACCAAACATATACAGGCAGACCAATAAAACCTAAAATTAGGGTTAAGCACGGTGGAAGTTACTTAACAGAAAATAGAGATTATGCTATTAGAGGTTACTTCCAAAACATAAATACTGGGGTTGGAATGGTAGAAATACAGGGTATAGGAAATGATTACAGAGGAACTTTATCTGAAAGTTTTAGAATAAATCCAAAAGATATATCATCTTGTTCAATCACTATAAATCCTTATGATTCCACTTATACTGGTAGTCCAATTGAACCAGATATTACAGTAATGGACGGAGGACAAATAATTGATAGTGGTTCTCAAACTTATACTATTTCATATAGTGATAATATAAATGTAGGAACGGCGACAGTAACAATAAGAGGTATGGGAAATTATACAGGTTTCAATAGTGCAACATATTCTATTACCGCTAAACCTATTGATGATAATGAAAATCCTCCAGATGAAAAACCAACAACACCAGATGAAAACCCAGAGAATCCATCAGATGAAGAGAATCCAACGACACCAGATGAAAATCCGTCAGATGGAGAAAATTCATCAATAATAGATAATAATTCAAACACTTCATCAGAAGATTTTCAAAACATAACAACAAATACAAGTTCTAATAATAAAAGCAACAATTCTATTTCAAATAATATAAAAGATAATACTGTATCAAAAACTATTCTACCAAAAGCAGGTTTAAAGCATGGAATAATTGCAATATCAATTTTAGTATTAGTTATAAGTATAATCTTTTATAAAAGATATACATATTTTAAAGATATAAAATAGGATTCTAACAAGCAATAAAAAATATTGCTTGTTTTATTTTATACCCCTAAAAAGGAAAGTACGTCATTCTCTGTTTTAAAATCAAATCCAGCAGACTCATAATATTGAGTGATTGCCTCTATTTTATCGTCTAGTGTTTCAAATTCTTTTTCATATCCTTTATAAATATTTTTAAAAATATTGTTTATTCTTTCTATTTGTATATTAGTTAAATTATTCATAATAAAACCACCTTTCAAATTTCTTTGTACTTATTTCGCTCATAAATGGGTCAAATTCCTATTTTTATCATTTAGTTATAAACATACCTATTAAAACGATTTCTTTTCTTATTTCGCCAACTAGAATCATAATAATTAAAAATCAATACATTTCTATTTTCTATCAATTCGTGAATATCATTAAAAACGAATCCACAAGCCTTATATAATAACTCTAATGCTTGAATTTTATGTTCTATTTCAAAGGCACTATTAAATAAAGCATTTATTTTTTCGGCACTTTCGCCATTAAGTGCAAAATCAATATACAAACTAGAATCACATTCAAGCAATAGATTTTTTTTGTCCTCTATTTTGAAAATGCTATTAAATAGCATATCTATTATTTCTATTTCATAATTTGTCAAATCCATAATTAACCCCCTATTTTGCTTGTTCTAATAAAGCTAGTATTTGTGGTAGTACACATTGTCTTATTTGATTACCATTTTTAAAGTATTTTATCATTATAAATTCTTTGATTTTTAGTAAATGTTCTTTATGTATAACATATTTACCATCCTTGTAACAATCTATATACATTTTTGTAAACCTTTCCATTGTATAATCATTACTTGGTCTAACGTCATATTCAATCTCCATATCTAAATCTAATAATAAAAATGGTGTAATACTTTCAAATTCTTCCAATGTTAACTTCATTTCTTTCATTTCTCCATTATAAGTAGGAATCCCCAAAATTAACTCATTTCTTTCATTTACTTTTACATTTTTCATAATAAAAACCACCTTTCAAAATTTATTTTTTTCTTATCTCTTTGTTGAACTTATTATACTATCTTTAAGACTAAATTTCAAATTTGGTATGTCTTGTATTGCTACAACCACAAGACTTACAGACGATTTTTTAAATGTGATGTGCGTGCTTTTTGCGGTCTTGATTTTTCAAAAAATACGTTTTGAAAGCCTTGTTACACAAGGGATTCAAGACCTAAAAAAATTTTTTAAAAAAATTTAAAAAATTTCTATTTTTATGCGGTTTTACTTTTTTGGGAAAGAAGCGGTTAGTAAAAGTTAACCATCGCAAACGTTGAATAAAAATTGTAAAACTATTGACAAAGTTAATATGTTAGTAGTATAATAAAAATCGTCGAAACGGGCTATTAGCTTAGTTGGTAAAGCAATCGACTCTTAATCGAAAGACCCCCAGTTCGAGTCTGGGATAGCCCACCAATAGGCACTTTCAAGACTTTTTGAAAGTGTTTATTTTTTTGAACTTGACAAAAGCGGTATGATTCTCTTATAATAAGGTCTAGATTGAATTATACAATTACTAAAAAGTGAAAAAATAAAAAAGGGGAAATCATACGTTGCCTTTCATTAGATTTATTTATCAGTAAAAAGCGAACCGGTGCAAACCGTTGCAAGAGTAAGAGAAAAGACCAAAGACGTTGATTTTATTAGTCCGTATGACTCTTAATCTGATGGTCGGAGGTTCGATCCCTCTATGGCGCACCATAAAGCAGTTATTTTATATAAAGTGAAAAAAGTATGTGGCTTAAAATCACATACTTTTTATAAAATATAATAATATTTATATAGAAATGAAAAATTTAAAAAGGAAAGAGTAAAAATATTGACAAAAAGCCCGAAAAATACTAAAATAATAGTGTTGGAGAGAAAGAAAAAGGGGTGATGGATTTGCTAAGAATATATTACACTGATATGGAAACAAATGAATTCCAAGAAATTAAAGAATTTAAAAGAGGAGCCTGGATTAATTTAGTAAACCCATCGGAAAGTGAAATTCGTAAAGTATGTGAAAGTGTAAATATAGAAGAAGAATTTATAAGAGATGCATTGGACTTTGAAGAAAAAGCCAGAATTGATGAAGAGGAAGATGATAATACCAAATTATTTGTTGTAGATGTACCGATAATTGAAAAAGGAGAAGAAGGAGAAGCGGTATATAATACAATGCCATTAGGAATGATAGTAGTAAGAGATGATTTTTTTATTACAGTATCATTACGAAAAAATAAAATAATAGATAATTTTGAAAAAAGAAAAATCAAGAATTTCCAAACATATAAGAAAACAAGATTTATATTTCAAATATTATATCTTAACTCATCTTTTTACTTAAATTACCTAAAACAAATAAATAAAGAAACTGAAATTGCAGAATATATCTTAAAAAACTCAATGAGGAATAAAGAACTTTTAAAATTACTTAACTTAGAAAAAGGTTTAGTATATTTTACAACATCATTAAAATCAAATGAACTAGTAATGGAGAAGACTCTAAGAGGAAAAATAATAAAATTATATGAAGAAGATAGCGAGATACTAGAAGATGCTATCACTGAAAATAGACAGGCAATAGAGATGGCTCAAATTTATAGAGATATCTTAAATGGAACTATGGATGCATATGCATCAATAATTTCAAATAACTTAAATAGTGTTATGAAAACATTAACATCAATTACAATTATTTTAGCTATACCAACAATGATATCAAGCTTTTGGGGAATGAATGTAGGACTTCCTTTTGAAAATAATAGGTTAGGATTTGTTATAATAGTAGCTGTGTCATTAGTATTAACATTATTAGTATCATGGTTATTAAAAAGAAGAAATATGTTAGATTAAAAAATAAGAATGAGATTTTGTCTCATTCTTATTTTAGTTCTTCTCCTACAATTTTAGTTACTTTTTCTTGTTCGCTTTTTAATGTATCATAAAAAGTTTTATTAATAGTAGAATCTATATAATTTTCATAATTATAAATATTTTTATTAATATCAAGAAGTTTCATTTTCTTTGTTTTTAAAGATTTATCTGTGTACATATAAATAGGTTTATATTCTGCTTTATCAATAGTTATTTTACCATCTGTATGTTTTGTAATAGTTAAATTTAAAATAATAGAAGTTTTAGTATTTTCAGCAGTTTGTCCAGAAATGAAATTTCCTAAAGAATAAATAACAAAACCATCTTTAGTAGTTCCATCTTCTAAAGTAACTGTTTGTTTTTCCATAGGTTCTAAAACATGAGGATGTGTTCCTAAAATAATATCTACACCATTTTGGAAAAGAAATGTTGAAAGTTCCTTTTGTGTATCATTTGGAGTAGTTTTATATTCATTACCCCAATGCATACAAGCAACAATTATATCAGGATTTTGACTTTTTGCTAAATCTAATTGTTTTGTAATTAAATCATTGTCAATTAAATTAACACAAAATTCTTTACCAGAAGGAATCTTAATTCCATTAGTTCCATAAGTAAAATTAACGAAAGCGATTTTTATTCCTTTAACATATTTAGTTAAAATTGTATTTTGTTCTTCCTCAGTTTTGTAAGTTCCAGTATGAGCAATATCTGCATCATTTAAAACATCAATAGTTCTAGATAAACCGTTAAATCCCTTATCTAAAGCATGATTACCAGCGGTTGAAAGGACATCTATACCAATATCTTTTAATTCATAAGCTAAACTATCTGGCGTATTAAATGTTGGATAACCACTGTAGCCTACATCTTCACCAGCAAAAGTGGTTTCTAGATTTCCAACGCAAATATCAGCTGTTTTTGTATAAAGACTTATATCATCAAAAACATAAGAAAAATCATAAGCACCAGTATCTTTGTTATATGCATCATTATATTGAGTATTATGACACATAATATCTCCAATAGCGGCCATTGTAAAAGTAGTATCTGTAGGCTCTTCTTCTTTATTTTCCTCTGCTTCTTTTTTAGCATTTTCTTGTTTTTGATTTTCAATTTCTTGCTTAGAGGTATTTACTAAATTTTGATAATCATTTCTATTTTTAATATAATTAAAGCAGGCAATTACTATAAGTAAAATAAACAAAATGCTAACTATAACTATTAGTGACTTTTGTACTTTAGAATAATTTATATCATTTTTTTTCTTTAAAATTCTATTACGATTTCTACTATTTCTTCTCAAAATAATCACCTCTAAAAATTACTATATACGACAAAATATCACAAAAAATAAAAAAAATCAACAAACTGAATAAATTAAGAAAAAATGGATATAATAAGAAAAGAAATTAAAACTAAAGGAGGAAAAAAACATGAAGGTAATCGATAAAATAGCTCTAGTTTTAATAATAATAGGAGCTATAAATTGGGGATTAATTGGATTATTTGGATTTGATTTAGTTGCGACATTATTTGGTGAAATGTCAGTAATATCAAGAATTGTATATGGATTAGTTGGATTATCTGGACTATGGGGAATAAAATTATTATTTGATGACTAATGAGAAAAAGGAAGAGTTTGAGGCTACTAAAAAAGTAGCTTCTTTTTCTTTATAAATAAAATTTGTAATAGAAATGTAATATAATTTTTTAGTGCAATTATTTACAAAATATCTTATTTATCATAGAATTAATACATAGCATATACGACAATAATACATATAACAAAATTTTTATTTTCGTTAACTAACGTTAGCATAATTTATAAAATTAGAAAAATAATAAAACAAATAGAAGGAAATAAAGCAACAGTACCAGAAGGATTTGTAGTGTCAAAAATACCAGAAGAACAAAATATATCAAGTGGATTAGTAATATATGATATACCAGAAGATGAAATAGGAAGTGTAGATTGGGAAGCCAAAAATGAAGATGGAGCATATAATGTGCAAACAAAGTATAATCAATTTGTATGGATACCAGTAGCAGAAGGAGAATATGAAAGAAATTTTAGTTATCCAAGTTCTTATTTTGAGTCATTAGAAAGTACACCAGAGGGTTCAACATTTACAGATACAGGATATTTACCAGAAGGAATAACAGTAACAACAAATGATGCCAAAGGTTATGAAATAGCAGAAAGAGAAGCAGTAATGAAATATAATGGATTTTATATAGGAAGATATGAAGCAGGGGTAGATGGAACAACAGTAATAAGTAAGCAAAATGCAACAGTATATGAAAATAAAAAACAAACAGAATTTAAAGAAATTGCAAAAACACTGTATACAGGAACTAATGTAAAAAGTGCAATGATCTCAGGAATCCAATGGGATATGGTAATGAAATTTGTAGATGGAAAAAATGATGCAAAAGGAAATCCATATAACGTAAGAGTATATGATACAAATAGACATAATGGTACAGGAGTAATAGCATCAGGGAAAAATGAATATGATAAAGTACAAAATATTTATGATTTAGAAGGAAATTGTACAGAGTATGTAGCAGAAAAAAATAACGAAAGCAATTCGTTTGTGCGTAGAGGAGGCATTTACACTAAGAACAGCGATAACAGAGCTAGCGTACGCTTGTGGAGTCTTGACATCGCTGCTAAAAACAATACTTTCCGTCCAGTACTTTATATAATGTAGAACTGAATGCTGTGAAAACCAAAATTTAAATAAGTAAAAGAGTTATTTCGATAGTAGAAAATATAATATTTGAATGTAAATGAATCTTTGATTTGCTATAGAAAAATCTGTAGATACCGTAAGGCAAACTACAGATTTTTTTAATTGACTCTTAGGTAGTAAAGGTCCCAAAGGTCTTACGGCACAGATGACAAACGTCAATCAATGAGTTAAATCATACATACTGCTTTATATATAAGGCTTTTAATATAGTTTAAGTTTATTTTTTGTTTTAAATTAATATTTTTAAATGGTAGTATTGGTTTTATCTGAGTCTGTTAAAAAGCATAGCGCAATATTTAGCATAAAAATAAGAATTGAATTTTGTCCACTAAATTCTTACTTGAAAAAAATAGGAAAATATTGTATAATACCAAGGATAAAATTTAGATAGGAGAAAATAAAATGTTAAGTGCAAATAATGTTACAGTTAGATTTGGAAAAAGAGTATTATTTGAAGATGTAAATATTCGTTTTGCAAAAGGAGAATGTTATGGAATAATAGGAGCAAACGGAGCAGGAAAATCTACATTTTTAAACGTATTATCTGGTGAAATAGAACCAAGCAAAGGTGATGTTAGTTTAGATAAAGGAGAGAGAATATCAGTATTACAACAAAACCATTATGCATATGAAGATTATACAGTTTTAGATACTGTAATTATGGGGAATAAAGAATTATATGACATAATGAAAGAAAAAGAAGAAATCTATGCAAAACCTGATTTTTCAGAAGAAGATGGAATGATTGCAGCAAAACTTGAAGAAAGATTTGCAGAATTAGATGGATGGAATGCTGAATCAGATGCAGCAAAATTATTAAATGATTTAGGAATAATACCAGAAAATCATTATAAATATATGAAAGAATTAGAAGCAAGAGACAAAGTAAAAGTATTATTAGCACAAAGTTTATTTGGAAATCCAGATGTATTATTACTAGATGAGCCAACAAATGACTTGGATTTAAAGAGTATAAATTGGCTTCAGGAATTTTTAATAGATTTTGAAAATACTGTTATAGTAGTATCTCATGATAGATATTTCTTAAATAAAGTATGTACATATATAGCAGATGTAGATTTTGGAAAAATAAAGGTATTCCCAGGAAACTATGACTTTTGGTATGAATCAAGTCAATTAGCATTAAAACAAGCAAGAGAACAAAATAAGAAAAAAGAAGAAAAGATAAAAGAATTACAAGACTTTATTGCAAGATTTAGTGCAAATGCTTCTAAATCAAAACAAGCCACATCAAGAAAGAAAACATTAGAAAAAATACAACTAGAAGAAATAAAACCATCAAATAGAAAATATCCATATATTGATTTTAAACCAGATAGAGAACCAGGAAAAGAAATATTACAAGTAAAAAATGTTTCTAAAACAATAGATGGAATAAAATTATTAGATAACATATCTTTTGATGTAAAAGAAGGAAATAAAATAGCATTTTTAGCAGATAACGAACTTGCAAAAACAGTGCTATTCCAAATAATTGCAGGAGAAGTAGAACCAGATGAAGGAGAAGTAGTTTGGGGAACAACAATTACAAGTAGTTATTTTCCAAAAGATAATAGTTATTTATTTGAAACAAATGAAAATGTAACAGAATGGCTAAGAAAATATTCAAAAGACCCAGATGAAACATATGTAAGAAGCTTCTTAGGAAGAATGTTATTCTCAGGAGACGAAGCTTTAAAACAAGTTAAAGTATTATCAGGAGGAGAAAAAGTAAGATGTGTTTTATCTAAAATGATGTTATCAGGGGCAAATTTCTTAATATTTGATGAGCCAACAAACCATTTAGATATGGAAAGTATAACAGCACTAAACGAAGGTATGAAGAAATTCACAGGAAATATTTTATTTACATCACATGACCATGAATTAACACAAACTGTAGCAAATAGAATAATAGATATTAAAGAAGATGGAAAAGTAATAGATAGAGAAGTTACTTATAATGAATATTTAGGAGTTGAATAGACTTGTTTTCTTTTAGGAGAAGTCAAAAAGCAGCAGTTACAGAAGTATAAAAAGGACTAGAGAGATAGATTAAGAAATAGCAAATGATTTAAAAGTATTTTATTTAAAAATTTCAAAAAGGCATGATAAAATTTTAAAATAATCGTAAAATAGGAAGATATTTAATTATCTTCTTATTTTTATTAAAACAAGTAAAAATGTGAAACTAAGCCGGTGATTTCACATAAAAATGTGAAATCAAAAAACTAGATTCACAAAAATATGTGAAATTATATTGATGATTTTGTAAAAAGTAATATAATATTAATATAAATAAAAAACAGGAGGAAAGAATGTTTAGAAATTTCTTAAAAGAATTAGAAAATTGGAAAAATGAAAAATGAGAAAATGCCATTAATGGTAATAGGTGCAAGACAAATAGGTAAAACATATATTATAAATGAATTTTGTGAAGAAAATTATAATGATTATATTTATATAAATTTAATGGATGATGAAGGAATTATAGAAATTTTTGATGAAAAAATAAATACTGATGAAAAAGTAAGAAAAATGGAATTATATTTAGGACATACAATTAAAGAAAATACGGTAATATTTTTTGATGAAATTCAAGAGTCAGAGAATTTGATTGCAGCACTTAAATATTTTTGTGAATCAGATTTTCCATATAAAATAATATGTGCTGGTTCGTTATTAGGAGTAAAACTAAAAAGATTTAATAAATCTTTTCCTGTTGGAAAAGTGATAATAAAATATATGTATCCTCTAAATTTTGAAGAATTTTTAATAGCAATAGGTTATTCACAAATAATTGAAGAAATAAGAAAATGCTTTAATAATAATGAAAAAATGAGTAATCCTATCCACGAAAAATTACTTAATTATTATAGAATATTTTTAGCAACAGGTGGTATGCCAGTAGCTGTAAACAATATAATAGAAAATAAATTAAATATTTTAGAATTTGATAATAATTTATTACAATCTATTATTGATGCATATTTAGCAGATATGAAAAAATATACATTAAACTATTATGAAAGTGTAAAAATAGAAAAAATATATAGGAATATTCCAAGTCAATTAGCAAAAGAAAATAAAAAGTTTCAATTTTCAAAAATAGAACAATATGCAAGAAGAAGAGATTATGAAAGTAGTTTAGATTGGCTTATAGCAAGTAAGTTGGTAATACCATGTTACTTTGTTAATAAATTTGAAACTCCATTAAAAGGTTTTATGGATGAAGAAAAATTTAAGTTATACTTAAGTGATTCAGGAATTTTAACACAATTACTTGAAATACCAAGAAATAAAATATTGTTAAATGAAAAATTCCAATATAAAGGAGTAATTACGGGAAATTATGTAGCAAATGAATTACAAACAAATGGAATTAATTTATATTATTGGGCTAAAAATCAAGTGGCTGAAATAGATTTCTTAATTGATACATCTAAAGGAGTTATTCCTATAGAAGTAAAAGCAAATGAAAATAAAAAGTCAAAAAGTTTAAATTACTTTATGAAAGAAAATAAAATAAATTTTGCAATTAGAATTTCTGCAAATAATTTTGGATTTGAAAATAATATAAAATCAGTTCATTTGTATGCAGTTTTTTGTATAAAAAAAGAAAATAATTAAAGATTATAAAAAGAAGTATGTAAATAGGCATACTTCTTTTGTTGACAAATTATTTTTACACATAGAAACGACTTACAAAAATTAAAAGTTGTTTTTATATACAAAAATAACTTGACAAATATTAAAAAGAAACTTATAATGTATTAAGGTGATACATATGTTAAAAAGAGAAATGTATTTAAAAAGAATTAGAGAATTTTATAATAGTGATTTGATTAAAATCTTGGTTGGAATTCGTAGATGTGGTAAATCAGTTATATTAAAGCAGATTATAGATGAGCTGAAAGAAAAAGGAACTAAAGAAGACCATATAATATATGTTAATTTTGAGTTTATAGAATTTGAAGAATTAACAGATTACAAACAATTAAATAAATATATCAAAGAAAGAATAAAAGATGAAAAATTATACTACTTGTTTTTTGATGAAATTCAAAATGTAACTAAATTTGAGAAGGTTATAAATTCTTTAAGAGCTTCAGAAAATGTTAGTATATTTATAACTGGCTCAAATAGTAGACTACTTTCTAATGAGTTATCTACTGTGTTGTCTGGAAGATATGTTTCATTTAAAATAAGTCCATTGTCTTATAAGGAAGTTTTAGAATTATTAGGAAAAACAAAATCAACAGAAGATATTTTTGAAGATTTTATAAAATGGGGAAGTCTTCCTAATAGGTTCGAGTTTAAAAGTGAAGATGCTATTAAAAGTTATTTATATGATGTTTTTGATTCTATAATATTAAGAGATATTGTAGAAAGATTAAAAATTAGAGATATTCCATTGTTTAATTTAATATTACAATATATTGTAGATACAATTGGAAGAGAATTTTCAGCTCAAAATATTAAAAACTTCTTAAAAAGTGAAGGAAGAGAGTTTTCTACATTAACAATATATTCGTATTTAGATGCTCTTTGCAAGGCTCTATTAGTTAAGAAAGTATATAGGTATGATGTACACGGAAAGGCAGTACTAAAAACACTTAATAAATATTATGCAACAGATTTGGGGATAGCTCAAATTAAAAATCATAAAGCAGAAATAGACAAATGTTATGCTTTGGAAAATATTGTGTATAATCAATTAATTATAAGAGGTTATGATGTTTATTCTGGTAAAACAAAAAAAGGTGAGATTGATTTCGTTGCAACAAAACCTAATAAAAAAATATACATACAAGTTGCATATAGTATACCAAATGAAGAGACTAAAAAAAGAGAATTTGGAGCTTATGATGTTATAAATGATAATTATCCTAAATATGTAATTACAACAGATAAAATGGAATATGATTATAATGGTATTAAACATATAAATATTATTGATTTTCTTTTAGATGATAATTTTTAAATATAAAAGAAGTATGTAAATAAATAAAAACATACTTCTTATTTTTTTCTTTTATATGGTTTTATTTCATCTGTTAATTCTAAAATATAATCAGTAGAGGTATTATAAAATTTAGCAAGAATTTTTATATATTCTGCTGGAATATCACGTTTCCCAAGTTCATATAAACTATATTGCTGGCGTGTTATTTTTAATATTTCTGCTATATTTACTTGTTTTAAATCTCTATCTTCTCTTAAATCTTTCAATCTTTTCAAATACATTGTATCAACCTCTAAATAATTTTATCATGCATTTAAATAAATGCCTTGACATGCATTCAAACGAATGATAAAATTTAATTGCATTCATTTAAATGCAGAACATAGGAAAAGGTGGAAGGTGTTATGAAAAATTCAAAAGAAAATAAAAGATGTAAAGGAATAACTTTAATTGCATTAGTTGTGACTATTGTAGTTTTATTAATTTTAGCAGGGGTTTCGATTTCAATGCTAACAGGAAATAATGGAATAATTACTCAAGCACAAAATGCAAAAAAAGAAACAGAGGAAGCAGAAGAAAAAGAGAAAATACAATTAGCTGTATTAGATGCAATTAGTAAGAATGATGATTTAACAGAAGAGAATTTACAAAAGGAAATAGACGATGAGTTTGGAAGTGGAGAAACAAAAGTATATGAAAATGGAGACGAAGACTTTTTAGTAATTTTCCAAAATAAAGATAGTAATTATAGAATAGAAGATGGAGAAGTAACTAAAATAGATATAGCATTTAAAATAAAAGATAAAGGTGATTTACAAGACTTTATGAAAGAAGTAAATGATGGAAATAGTTTTAAAGACCAATATGTATATTTATTGGAAAATATAGATTTAGAAAATGAAGAATGGGGTGTTATAGGAAGTTATACAGATGATAGTACTAACAAACCATTTGCTGGGATATTTGAAGGAAATAATAATACAATAAGTAATATAAATATAAATAAAAGTGGAGAAGAAAATATTGGATTATTTTCATATAATCTAGGGACAATAAGAGATTTAAAAATAGAAGGAGGAAGTATAACAGGCTTACAAAGAGTTGGAGGAATAGTAAGTATAAATAAAGGAACAATAGAAAATTGTCATAACAATGGAACAACTATAATTATTACATCAACATCAGGTGGTGGAGGAATAGCAGCTGGTAATAGAGGAGGAATTATAATATATTGTAGTAACAAATCAAATATAATAGCTAGCCAAGCAGGTTATGTGGGTGGAATAGCAGGAGGAGTACAAAAAAATTCTGAGATAAGTAATTGTTTTAACATTGGCAATATAGAAGGTGGATATAATGTAGGAGGGATAGCAGGAAGTACAGAAGAGAATACACAAATAAAATGTTGTTATAATGCAGGAAATATTGTAGGAACTGATGTGAGAGAAAGTGAAGGAAATACTAATACAGGAGGGATTGTAGGGCTTTTACGTGGAAATATTAATAGTTGTTATAATGCAGGAACTATTAATGGAATATCCTCTATAGGAGGGATAGTTGGACAAACAGGTGTTAGTACTGATACAAATGATATTGAAATTTCCAATTGTTATAATGTAGGAAAAGTTGAAAATCAAGGTTGGGCAGATATAGGAAATATAATAGGAGGAGCATATGGAAATAGAAAAATAATATTAAAAAACAATTATTTTAGTAGAGAAATATCAAATATTGATGGAGTTGGAGCAATTGGAGAAAATGCACAAATAGAAGTAAATGAAACTATAGCAAAAGATTTAAACTATATGAAAACAAATAACTTTGTAAAAGATTTAAATAAAGATGAAGAAGTATATACATTAGGTAATAACTTAAATGAAGGATACCCAGTGTTAAAATGGCAAACAGAATAAAAATTTAATTTATCATTTGACTTAAAGTCTACGCATTGTTATAATAGGACTGTTAGTAAAACAGTTCTATTTTTTTGCTTAAAAATTAGAGATGTGTCCCAGATTGGACAAAATGTCCCAAAAAGAAACGTCCCCAAAAGGACAAAAAGAAAAAAAGAAGAAAAGAGAAAGAAAAAAAGAAAGAGGTAATAGGGAATATGGATAAAATAATAAAAACAATAGCAGAAGAGTTAAATATAAAGGAAAAACAAGTTGAAAATGCAATTAAATTAATTGATGAAGGAAATACAATACCATTCATTGCACGTTATAGAAAAGAAGTTACAGGAGGATTAAGTGATGAAATCCTTAGAGATTTAGGAGAAAGACTTACTTATTTAAGAAATTTAGAACAAAGAAAAGAAGAAATTGTAAAATCAATAGATGAGCAAGGAAAATTAACAGATGAGATATTACAATCTATAGCAATTGCAAAAACACTAGCAGAAGTGGAAGATATTTATAGACCGTATAAACAAAAGAAGAAAACAAGAGCTACAGTTGCTAAAGCAAAAGGATTAGAACCACTTGCAAATATAATATTAGAACAAAAAGAAACAAAAGATATAAATGAAATTGCAAAAGAATATGTAAATATAGATAAATTGAGTGATGAAGATAAGAAAAATAAAGATAAAGTGGTTAAAAATGTAGAGGATGCAATTCAAGGAGCTTTGGACATAATTGCAGAAATGGTATCAGATGAACCAAAATATAGAAAAGAAATAAAAAGAATATGTTATAGAGAAGGACTTGTTGAAACTAAAGCATCTAAAGAAGATGAAAAATCTAATTATGAAATGTATTATGAATATAAAGAGCCAATTAAGCAAATACCAAGTCACAGAATTTTAGCAATAAATAGAGGAGAAAAAGAAGGATTCTTAAAAGTAAAATTAGAAAAGCCAGAAGATAAAATATTAAAATATATTGAAAAAGATATAATTAAAGGTGAAACACAATTTACTGATATGCTAAAAGAAACTATTTTAGATAGTTTTAAAAGATTAATAGAACCATCAATTGATAGAGAAATTCGTTCTGATTTAACAGAAAAAGCAGAAGAAAAAGCAATAAAAGTATTTGGAAAAAATTCTAAACAATTATTGTTAGGAGCCCCTATTAAAGGAAAAACAGTTATGGGATTTGACCCAGCATACAGAACAGGTTGTAAAATCGC
This sequence comes from uncultured Clostridia bacterium, assembly GCA_944387565.1. Classification (GTDB taxonomy): domain Bacteria; phylum Bacillota; class Clostridia; order TANB77; family CAG-508; genus CAG-269. Next base: position 43,551 of record CALXFJ010000001.1, read on the forward strand.
AGTAATTGATGAAACAGGAAAAGTTTTAGATTATACAACAGTATATCCAACAGAGCCACAAAATGATGTAGAAGGGGCTAAAAAAGAATTATTAAAATTAATTGATAAAGATAAAGTAGATATGATAGCTATAGGAAATGGAACAGCATCAAGAGAGTCTGAAATGTTTGTAGCAGATATGATAAAAGAATGTAAAAGAGATGTCCACTATGTAATTGTAAGTGAAGCGGGAGCATCTGTATATTCAGCTTCAAAACTTGCAACTGAAGAATATCCAGATATAAATGTATCAATAAGAGGGGCGATATCAATTGCAAGAAGATTACAAGACCCACTTGCAGAATTAGTAAAAATAGACCCAAAAGCAATTGGAGTTGGACAATATCAACATGATGTAAATCAAAAGAAATTATCAGAAAGCCTAACAGCAGTTGTAGAAGATAGTGTTAATAAAGTAGGTGTAGATGTAAACACAGCGACACCATCACTTTTATCTTATGTATCAGGAATAAATAATACAATTGCTAAAAATATTGTAAAATATAGAGATGTAAATGGAAAATTAAAAAACAGAAAAGAATTACTTAAAGTTCCAAAACTAGGAAAAGTAGCATATGAACAATGTGCAGGTTTCTTAAGAATATATGATGGAGATAATCCATTAGAAGTAACAGCAGTTCACCCAGAATCTTACGAAGCTACAGAGAAATTATTAGAAAAGATAGGTTTTAATAAAAATGATTTAAGAGATAAAGAAAAAGTAGAAGAACTAAGAAACAAATTAAAAACTATTAATGTAAAAGAAATGGCAAAAGAATTAGAAATAGGAGAGATGACGTTATCAGACATAATAGAAGAACTATCAAGACCAGGAAGAGACCCACGTGAAGATATGCCAAAGCCTATTCTAAGAAATGACGTTTTAAAATTAGATGATTTAAAAGAAGGTATGATATTAACAGGAACAGTAAGAAATGTAATTGATTTTGGAGCATTTGTAGATATTGGTGTAAAACATGATGGATTAGTACATATTTCAGAAATGAGTGATAAATATATAAAAAATCCATCAGATGTAGTATCAGTAGGAGATATTGTAAAAGTTAAAGTAATAAAAATAGACAGAGAAAGACAAAAAGTAGGTCTATCTATGAAAATATAATAAAATAAAAAGAAGCGGTAATAAAAAACCGTTTCTTTTTCTAATTGGTATATTCTTCAGCTTCTATTCCAGAATATTTCTCTTGGATTTCTTTTATTTCATCATAATGATTTTCTATAATATCTAAGAAGGCATCAGCTAATTTAGGGTCAAATTGAGTTCCTTTATTTTTTATAAATTCTTCTTTTATAACATCTAAAGGTAAAGAATCACGATAAGACCTTCTAGAACTCATGGCATCAAAGCTATCAGCAATAGCTGCAATTCTAGCTAAATAAGGAATATCTTCACCAGCAAGTCTACTTGGATAACCTTTACCATCATATCTTTCATGATGATGTTCAACTATTGGAAGTATATTTTGGAATATTTTTGCATGTGATAATATATGAACACCAATATTTGGATGTTGCTTTATTTGAGAATATTCATCATCAGTAAGTTTTGATTCTTTTTGTAAAATAGAATCAGGAACGCCAATCTTACCAATATCATGGAATAATCCACCAATTCTCAAAGTATCAATATCAGCATCAGGCAAACCTAAATATTTTCCAAGCAAAACAGAAAACTCAGAAACACGGTCAGAATGACCCCTTGTATAAGTATCTTTAGCTTCAACAGTATAACGTAAAGTTTGGATACTTTCTAAATAGGCTTGTTCTAATTTTTCATATGTATCAGATAATTCCTCATTAATTTTCTTTATTTGATTCATTTGAGCAATTGATTTAATACCAGATTCAATAAGCAATAGAAGTTGGTCAAATTTATCACTTTTCTCACAGTAACCTTGGATATCTAATCTTCTGATAGTCTCCAATGGTGGAGCTAAGTCCTTATGACCAGTTAGTAACAAAATATATAAATCTTTGTTAAATTTTCTTATTTCTTCAACAACTTGGTCACCATGAATTGGTGTCATAATAAAGTCTAATATCATAAGGTCAAAATGTTCATTACGGACTTTTTCAATTGCTTCTTCTGGATCAGTTACTCCAACAAAATTATAGCCAGACCTTTTTAGGAAAATAGATAAAGAATCAACAATTCCTTGTTCATCATCAACAGCTATAATCTTATATTTTTGATTTTCACTATCTTCTATGTTTTGTAATCCTTTTCTCATTATATATACCTCATTATTATTAAATTAATTATTTTTAAACATTATATTAATAAAATAAATAAAAAGCAAGGGTTTTGACAAAAAATATGTTAAAACCCTTGTTATACAATAGATTGGAAGATTTTTCCTACAATGGTAATATTATAGTAAAAGTAGTACCTTTTCCTTCTTCAGATTCAAATGTAATATCTCCTCCAAAGTGAGCTTTTATTGTAGAATAAGACATGTATAGACCTAAACCGGTACCATTTTTTCCTTTAGTAGTAATCATTTCTTTAAATAACTTATCCTTAACCTTTTTAGAAAGTCCACAACCATAATCTCTTACAGAAATATATAATTTATTATCTTTTTCTTCAACAATTAAATCAATACTTTGTTCAGTTTTTCCATGATATGCCTGTATAGAATTTGATATCATGTTATTAATTACTTGAACTAGACTATTAACATCACCATGTATAAGCTTATGTTCATCTACTTTTACAGAAATATTTAAGTAAATAAGAGCACTCTTAAGTTCATGTTTCATCAAAATATCTACTCTTTTTAGTAATTCTTCAACATCAAATGTTACGTTTTCTGTTTCAGATAATGTGACTGCTTGTCCTTTAACAGCAGTAATAATATCAGACATATATTCTGTATAATCCTTTATTTTAGAAACCCATTCAGACATATCTTTAGCAATATCATGATGGTCTTGACTATTTACTTCTGGGTCATCTATTGAAGAATCATATTCTTTTATCAAATCAGTTAATCCCTCTGCAGCACCTGAAATTGACATTATAGGTGTTTTTAAGTTATGAGCAATACCACCAATTAATTGACCAAGAGAGGCCAACCTTTCACTTTCCATCAAAGTTTCTTGATTTGAATGAATTTTTTCAATATAATCATTAGTCATATCTTGGATTCGATTAAATGCAATTGTCATATCACCAATCTCATCATTAGAATATACAGGTAACTTAGAAGAGATTGATTCAGATGAATTTTTGGATATATTAGATAAATTTGTAGCAATTACCTTCAAATCATTTCCATAAGTTATAGCAACTAAGAATATGAAGAATAAGTTTATGAAAACAACTATGAAAAATAAAGGTATTATTGCAGTTATAGTATCATTTGTGAATACAGAATATCTAATTCCTAAAATATAATCTTGTCCATCAATATTTTCTCTAATAAAAGCACCTTGTATAGGATTTCCGTAATATTCATATGTATGACCATTATACTTTTCTTCAAAATCAAAGATATATGTTTTAAAGAAATCAGAAAGTTCATTATCAGAATAATATGTGTTGCCATTAGTATCAAGTATAAATATAGAATCAGCTGAATTCTTTAATGGTATAGATTTTAATATTTCTTTAGCTTGTTCAACAGATGTAATTTCTTTATTCTCAAAAGCTTGTGTTAAATTTTGTTTATAAGAGTCAAACAAATAATCTCCTTGAGTTTTAGTAAATTGAGAATAAAAAATTAAAAATGTAAATACAATTGTAAATAATAGCAATGGTAATAATTGAAAAAGTATTTTATTACGTAAGTTTAATCGTATTCCATATGTTGAAGATGTTAATTTCATCCTTTTTAAAACATTTTCAAAAAGTATTCTGGTAAATGTATATACAAAAAGACCTAATAGAATACACATTGAAAATAGAATAAATGTGATTTTTAATGAAAATATTATTTCTTGTTTTAATGCAAGTAACCCAACAAAAATTATTAAAGGAGGTACTATTAAAAAAGCTAACAGCATAAATATAGGAAAATTAAAACAAGATTTTATTATATGTACAAATTCATTAGAATTATTTTTAATAGCAAGTTCATTCATTTTCTCTATTTTATTCATTTTCCTAAATATTATTGGAAAAGCAATTAAAAGTGCTAATACAATAAGACCAACTATTGCTAAATATTGAGTTGTATAGTAAAAAAAGTTTACTTCTATTTGAAAAGACGTATTAATTGAATCTGGTGGATAGTTTAGTAGTATAGGAATTAGTGGATAGTATAATAAAGAAATTACTAACACTACTAAAATACAAGCTAAAGTTAATCTCATATTAAGTGGAATTTTATTAAATAATTTTTTCATAATATTATATTCTCCTTATAACGTGTTTTAAATAATCTTTTGTTATTGTAGGCCAACTAAAATCTAAATTAGATAATACTTGATTTGTTAATTCATTTGAAAAATTAATTTTAGAGCAATTATTGTTATCCATTTTAAGACTAAATTGGTCAATGAATCCAGGAAGAACTTCTGAAGAAGATGAGTTTTTAGCAAGTTCTTCTTCAAAAACTTTATCTGAAACATATTTTATATTAACGTTATTTTCATTTAAAATATCAGTAATTATATTCATAGAAACATAATTATTGTCATATAAATGAAAAACATTAATATTATATTTTAATTTATTAAAAATAGCAAGTTTTACAATTGAATTTGCACATAAGTCAACAGGTGTTAATTCTAATTCATAGTCTTTTAAGCTTTCTGGTAAAATTTTTAATTCTTTAATAGCTCTTAATTTATTAATAAAGGCATTTTCATATGAATTAAATTGAAATTTACTATCTGAATAGCGATTTGTTAAATTACCAATTCTATAAATATTTGCAATTAAACCATTTCCTACAGCATTAAATATTTCTTCTTCTGCTAAAAATTTAGTTTTTACATAAATATTATCTTCATAAGCTTGATTTATATAGAATTTATTTTCATCAAAAATCCCATTATATTTAACTTTAACTAATCCATAGCCAGACACAGTTAGTGTTGATATATGATTCATTACTATATTAAAGTCTAAACAGAATGTAATAATATTTTTAGTTGCTTCAATATTTATTTTTTCTGATAAATTATAATCTCCATAGTGTCTAACATCAGCCGCACAGTGAATAACACTTGTAATTTTACTTCCTAAATCTTTGTATAATTCATCTTGCAAGCCTAAATTTTGATTTGTAATATTAGAATCAACTACAAAAATTCTTTTATCAAATAAATCATTATATTTCTTTGGAAAATAATAATTTAATCTATCTAATAATCTGCGTTTAGGGTCTTTCCCTTCTTTACTTCTTACTAAACAATAAATATTACACTTAGTTGTAGAAAGTAAGCTATCTAATACATGTATTCCTAAAAATCCAGTAACACCAGAAAGTAAAATATTTTTAGGTGTTTTTTCATTATAATTAGATAATTTTTTTCTTATTGTACTTATATTGGTAATATGGTTGTTATTTTGCACTTTTTTAAAAGATGTATTGTCTTCTAACTTTTTAGCTAATTTTTCAATAGAAGGATTATCATAAAAATCTTGTACACCTAAGTTTATATTATAAAGGTATAAAGAACTAACTAATTTAATAATCATTAGTGAATCTATACCATATTCAAATAAATTATCAGTAACACCAATATTTAAATTTAAAGTTTTCTTAAAAACATCATGTAATAGTTTCTCTGTTTTTGTTCTTGGAGCAATTTTTGCTGTTTTTGTTTTGGATATATTATTAAATATATCATTTTTTCTATCTACCTTACCATTTGGCGTTAAAGGAATAGATTCTATTTGAGTAATATTTTTTGGAATCATGTAGTGAGGAAGCGATTTCATAAGATATTCTAATAACTTTTCGCTATTTACTTCTTCATTAGATACTACAAAAGCATTTAAAGAACCTTTTTGCAGCAAAACGACTGCATTACTAATTCCAGAAAACTTCATAATTGCATTTTCTATTTCACCAAGTTCAATTCTAAATCCATGTACTTTAACTTGGAAATCACTTCTACCTAGGTGAACAATTTCGCCATCTTTTTGCATATAAGCTAAATCTTTTGTGTTATATAAAATACTATCATCAAAAGGTGATTTTATAAAAACTTCTTTATTTAAATCAGGTCTGTTGTAGTATCCCTTACATACACCATCTCCACCTATATAAAGGTTTCCAGCAATATTTGGTGGTAATAAATTATAATTATCGTCTAATACATATACTTTAGTATTTGCTATTGGTTTTCCAATTGTAATATTATCTATAGAAGGATTAGGCTTGATTGTAGACCATACAGTAGTTTCTGTAGGACCATACATATTATATATATTAAGGTTAGGAAATTTGCTTAAATCTTCTAATAGATTTTTTGGTAAAGATTCTCCACCTACTAGTAAATCAGAAATATTATCTAAGAAAGAAGAGTCTTCCTCTAGTAAAATATTAAATCTAGAAGGTGTTGTCTGAATCATATTAACATTGTACTTTTTACATAATTTAGATAAGTTAAATGAAATGTTTTGTTCCTGTTCATTTGCAATTACAACTGTTAAACCATTTAATAATCCACCCCAAAATTCAGTTACAAAAATATCAAAACAAATAGTCGTAACAGAAACAATTACTTTATCTCTAGAAAAATCTATAACATTTTTTAAACCACATAAATAATTATGAACATTTTTATGTGTAAGCATTACACCTTTAGGCTTACCTGTAGAACCTGATGTATATATTAAATACATTAAATCAGATGAATTATTTAATACCTCTAAATTATCACTAGGATTATTTAGATAAATATCTTCACTTAAACTTATATTAACAGTATTTTGTAAATCATATAAATCTTTAGTACTATTATCTACTAAAATAAGTTTAGCACCTGAATCATTAAGCATATAATCAATTCTTTCTTTAGGATAATCAGGGTCAATTGGAACATATGTAGCACCAGCTTTTATAATAGCTAAAAGTCCTATTGCCATTTCTAAAGAACGTTTAGTTAGGATTCCAACAAAAGTATTGTTTTTTATTCCGTATTTATGTCTTAAGCAATATGCTAATTCATTTGCTTTTTTATTTAATTCTTTATATGTCAAAGTAGAATCACCAAAAGCAATGGCTGTTTTATTTGGCGTACGTAGACATTGTTCTTCAAAAAGTTCATTTATTGTTTTGCTTTTATCATAATCTAATTTAGTATCATTAAAATTATATAATAAGTTTTGTTTTTCCTTAGGAGTTACAATTTCTATATGTTTTAGTGACATTTCAGGATTATTCATTACTTGGTCAATTATATGTAAGATTCTATAATGGATATCTGAAATTTCTTTTTCTTCAAATACATCAATTCTATAATCATAAAATATCTTCAAAATACCAGTATCATCCATATCATAAATATGAATATCTAAGTTATTTGAAACACATCCATTAAAAGGCCAATTAGTTGAATAACTTATTTCAGAAGTGTTTGAGTTATCACGAACATTTTGATATGAGATAATCGTATCAAATAAGCTATTATTAATATGATATTTATTACGTACAAGCTCTAAAATACTAGAAAATGGGTATTTATGATGTCTTAAAACTGAAAATTGATTTTTATATATATTTTTAGCTAAATCAGCAAAATTTAATTCATCATTTACTTCTATTTTTAAAGGTAATGTATTTATAAATAGCCCCATAGTATCTTTTTCTTTTATACCATTTCTATTTAATATAGGAGAGCCTATTATTATTTCAGGGCAACCAGATATTCTATGTAAATATATAGAGAAAATAGTTATTAAGAAAGTAAAAACAGAAATCTGATTTTTCTTGCAAAATTCAACTATTTGTTTACTATTTTGTAAAGGGAAAATTTTTCTTTCAGCAAAAGGTGATGAACTAAGATGATTTTTTTGAGCAAAAGAAACATAAGCTGGGCTAGTATTAAAAATTTCCTCCCAAAACTTACGGTCATTTTCATATTTTGAAGATTTTAAATATTTTTGTTCATTTTCAATATATTCGACATATGAAGGTTTATTACCTTCCTCAATATTTTCAGATTTTAATAACTTAGAATAAATATCCATTACTTGGTTGGCAATAAGTCCCATACTCCACGCATCTGAAATTAGATGATGAATAGTAACATTAAATCCACCATGACCATTTCTTAATTTTATCAATTTAAAACTATATAGGCATGAATTAAAAATATCAAGTTTTACCTTGGTAAAAGTTTTTTCTAATACTGATAATTCTTCTTTTGTGTTTAATGAATAAATAGGGAACTCTTGAAAAGAATATGGAGCTACATATTGACATGGTTCTCCATCTTTTAATTCAAAATTAATTCTCATTGCATCATTTCTTTTAATAAAAATATTTATAGCCTGAGTTAGTTTATCAAAATCAACTTTTTCATGAATTAATAAAGTACCGCTAAGGTTAGATATACTAGTATTTTCGTAAAATTTATTAATTAACCAAATAGATTCTTGAGGATTAGTTAATTTGTATTTTGTATTATTATCCATTATAATATCACCCTTCTATGTTCTAATTTTAAGAAAATTATATACAAAAAAAATACTAAATGCAAGAAAAAATGACAAAAGAAAACATAAAAATTGACAAAATTATAAAACAGCTAAAATAGTAGATGAAAAATAATATAATATATGTTAATGAAATAGCTTTAGAATACGCCTTTTTTCAATTGATATTTTATATCACATGTGTTATAATGACTAGGATAGGGGTTACCTATAATACGCCTATTTCCTCTTGCATCAAATGATGCAAAAGACAACAATGCTAATATACTATTCTAGGAGGAATATTATGGAAAAGCTGTTAGATGCAATTGCAAGTGGCCTCGACATCCGTGGGGCAGAAGAAAAGGATTTAAAGGTATCAGATGAATATCCTTTAATTATTGAAACAGATTGGTATGACTATAAGGAGGTATCCCAAGAGGTAATAGAGCTGTTTAAAAAGGAATTAAGAAACCACTTGATTGAAAATGTCAAGAAACTTGATGTTGGAGAACATGTGGATTATGGTTTTGAGTATGACAGCAAACCTCTAGGGACACTTATAGAAGGAGCCAATGACAATCTTGCGGAAGTGCTACTTAAGCTTCCTGCTCTCGATGAAGGAGAGAGCTATGAACTTCCAGAAGATACATATGTACGTTTTACAGTGACTGAGAGATATGAAAACAAGGTCTTAGTAAATCCCGACATTGTATCTCCATGGATTATGGGAGCTTTAGTAGAATAAACAGCTATTTCTAATAACAGAGTCAATTCTTTTTATAGATTGGCTCTGTTGTTTTTCTATATAAAAATAATAAAAAAGTTAATAATATATTGTAAAAAAAATAAAAATGATATAGAATTCAGGTAAATAAAAAAGGAAGTGATAGTATGAAGGGAACTAAGAATAGAGCGGTTTATAAGAAAGAACCTGTAAGTAGTTTTAAAGAATTACTAAAAAGAGTGGATGAAAAGTTTCCTAATAATGTAGCTTATAAATATAAAAAAGACCCAACATCTAAAGAGCCAGAATACATAGAAAAAACATTTCATAAGTATGTGGAAGATGTTAAAGCATTATCAACAAGTTTGTTAGAACTTGGTTTTGAAAAAGAACATATTGCTGTGATTGGAAACAATAGATATGAATGGTGTGTAACATATATGGCCGTAACAACAGGAAATATGGTAATAGTTCCAATAGATAAAGCCTTACCTGAAAACGAGATAGAAAATCTAATTACAAGAAGTAAAGCAAAAATTGTTTTCTTTGATAAAAAATATAATGATGTTATGCTAAAATTAAAAAATAGTAATAATAACAATGTTAATACATTAATTTCTATGGATGATGAAAATATAGAAGGAATGGAAAAGTATAGTGAGCTTTTAAAAAATGGTTATAATTTATTAGGAAATGGAAGTAACAAATATGATAATGTGGAAATAAATCCAGAAAATATGTCTATTTTGTTATTCACTTCAGGTACAACAAGTGCTCCTAAAGGAGTAATGCTATCACAAAAAAATATATGTAGTAATTTATCAGATTTTTCATCTTGGTTAAAAATATATACAAATGATGTTTTATTGTCATTTTTACCAATTCATCATACATTTGAATGTACAATTACATTTCTTTATGGAATGTATAGTGGGGCAACTGTTGCATTTTGTGATGGTTTAAAATATATTCAGAAAAATATGCAAGAGTATAAAGTTTCAATATTAGTTGCGGTTCCGTTAGTATTAGAGACAATGTATAAAAAAATACAAAAAGGAATAAAAGACCAAGGAAAGGAAGAATTAATAAAGAAAGTAACAAAGATTTCTAATTTTTTACTTAAATTCCATATTGATTTAAGAAGAAAATTCTTTAAACAAATTTTAAATAATTTTGGTGGCAATTTAAGACTTGTTTTATATGGAGCTGCTCCAATGAATAAAGAGACTATAATCGCTTTTAATAATATGGGAATAGATTTAGTTCAAGGATATGGAGCAACAGAAACATCACCGGTAATTTCAGCAGAGACAGATAAAGAAAAAAGACCGGGTTCAGTTGGTATTGTTTTTGATGATTTAGAAGTGAAAATAGATAATCCAAATGAGGAAGGAGTAGGAGAAATCTTAGTAAGAGGTCCTAGTGTTATGAAAGGCTATTATGAAAATGAAGAGCAAACTAAAAAAGCTTTTGTTGATGGTTTTTATAAAACAGGAGATTTTGGTTATCTAGATAAAGATGAATTTTTATATGTAACAGGAAGAAAAAAGGATATTATAGTATTAAGAAATGGAAAAAATGTTTATCCAGAAGAAATAGAGATATTAATTAATAAAATTCCATATGTGAAAGAAAGTTTAGTATATCAAAGAGAACAAAATGTTACTGATACAATGCTTTGTGCTAAAATAGTTTATGATGAGGATGAAATTAAAAAGGCATATGGAGATATGGATGAAAAAAATTATAAAGAAGAAATTTGGAAAGAGATTAAAAAGATTAATGAAAAGTTACCTGCTTTTAAACATATTAAGAAAATTGATATAACTACTAAGGATTTTGAGAAAACTACTACTCAAAAGGTTAAGAGGTATAAGGAGTTAGAGAAAATTAAATAGTAATTTTGAAGGTAATCCACAGTTTATGTATTAAATGTGGAAACTGAAGAATAAAACTGAAATGTAACAGGGATTTATAGTAATTTTTTAGATTTAAGCATAAGCTTACCAGCTTTTTTTCTACCCTAAAATCCCTACGAAAAAAAGCTTAATCTAAAAAATTACTTATATTTTTTCTTTTATTATTAAGACTTTTTAGTTTATACTAAGAGGTCTTTTTTATTTTTCATCAGAAATTTTAAATAGGTCATTCGGTGTGCATTCTAATATTTTACAAAGTTTTTCTATATTTTTGTATCTTATTGATTGTGTTTTGTTTTCAACTAAATTGTTAAAGTTAGAATAACTTATATTTTCTATATCGTTTAATTGGTTAAATAACCAATATTTTGATTTATTCTTTTCTTTTAATAATTTTTTTACATTTAATGTAACCATAAAAAAACTCCTTCTTATTGATTTTTCTATAGTTTATAACACTCTCATAAATGTAATAACTCACAAAAAGATAACTCACAAAAATAGTAGACAAAAATTCGTTTTTGTGTTATAGTTTAAAAAAAGTAAAAAATACTTAAGAAAAATCTTTATAGGAGGAAGCGAAAATGGATAAAAATACAAAAAAAGAAAATTTTAAAGGAATTACTTTAATTGCTTTGGTTATTACAATAATTGTTTTATTAATCTTAGCAGGGGTAAGTATTTCAATGCTAACAGGAGATAATGGAATACTTTCGCAAGCTACAAAAGCAAAGGAACAAACAGAAAAAGCATCAGAATTAGAAGGAATACAACTAGCAGTATTAGGAAGTGAAACAAAAAATAATGGATATTTAGATATTTTAGATGAAACAACTTTTAAGAAGGAATTGGAAAAACATTTTGAAAATGAAAAATTAGATGTTCATTCAAATGGAGATGGAAGTTTTATAATAACAATAAATGATAGAAAATACTATGTAAATGATGATAAAACAGTAATAGATAATGATAATATTATAGAGATAGGAACCAAAGAACAACTAGAAGCTTTTAGAGATGATGTAAATAGTGGAAATAGTTATGAAGGAAAAGTAGTATTACTTACATCTGATATAACTTTAGATTCAAGTATAGAATGGGAGCCAATAGGAATTTATGTAGAGGGAGCAAAAGATGATTATTACTATGACTTAGATAAAGAATTCTTAAATAAAACTTTTAAAGGAGTTTTTGATGGTTGTAATCATAAAATAGATAATTTTAAGATAAACAATCAAGAAAAGTGTCAAGGATTATTTGGATTAGTAATAGATGGAAGTATTAGAAATGTAGTAATTGGAGAAAATTCAAGTATAATAGCTGGAAATAGAACTGGTGCAGTAGTAGGACAGTTATTTGGTCTTAGTGGAAATATATATAATTGCATTAATTATGCTAATGTTACTGTAAATGGAATAGCTACTGGTGGCGGAATAGTAGGCTCATTAACAGGACAACATATTGTTTATAATTGTAAAAATTATGGAAGTATAACAGCACAAGAAGCAGTAGGGGGAATAGTAGGAAGTAGTAATGGGGGAGGTGAAAATGCTAAACCAGAAGAGTTTCTTAATTATTCTCACAAAATAATAAACTGTGGCAATTATGGAGATATAACAGAGAAAGGTGAAAATTCTTGTGGGGGTATTGTTGGATATTTGCATGGGAATATATTAAATTGTGCTAATAAAGGAAAAATAAAAAATGAATATACAGGTGATTTATCATATACTGGAGGAATAGTTGGGGGTATAGACGGAAAAGTAGAAAGTTGTTATAATATAGGAGATGTTACTGGAATGAAAAATTGTGGAGGAATACTAGGAGCATTTAACTCTCTTGGAGGTAGTATAGTAAATTGCTATTCATTAGGAAAAGTAAGTGGCGAAGAAAATACAGGAAATATAGTAGGAGATATAGATAGAGTATCTACTGATATTACAAAGATAATAAATTGCTATACTAAAGATAACACATTTACAGCTGAGGACTTAGGAAAAGCATTTAAAGAAGATACAGAAAATATAAATAATGGATACCCAATATTAGATTGGGAATAAGATTAAGGTAGCATCATATTTTAGTGCTACCTTAAATAATAAATTTTTTCTAAAAATTGACTAAAATATAAGAATAAGGAAACAATATTATTGAGGTGGAATGTTTGAGAAGAAGAAATAAAAACAGATTAGGAAAAGTAATATTTGTTACTTTATTTTTAATATTATTGTGGATATTTGGATTTTATTTATATACTACATATAAAAATATAGAAATAAAAGAAGGAAATTATACAGCAGAAAGACAACAATACACATTAAGTGAACAAACTGTGGAAAACGAAGAAGAAAATAGTAAAAAAGTTGCAGATGTTATTGAAGAAACAACTCAAAAAGTAGTAGGAATTTCAAAACTAAAAAATGCAGGAAGTAGTATTTTTTCAAATGCAGAAGAAAGTAGTTTAGGATTAGGAACAGGTTTTATTGTAACATCAGATGGTTATATTGTTAGTAATGAACATGTAACAGGTGCAAAATATAGTAAATGCTATATAACTTTAGAAAGCGGAAATACCTATGAAGGAACTGTTAGTTGGAGTGATAGTGATTTAGATTTATCTATTGTAAAAATAAATGCAAAAAATTTACCATATATGAATTTAGGGGACTCTAGTAAAATTAGAGTAGGAGAAACTGTATATGCAATACGGAAATCCAATAGGGTTTGAATTTAGAAGAACAGTCACATCAGGAATTATTAGTGCAAAAAATAGAACAATAAAATTAGAAGAAGAAGAAAAATCTTCATATATGACAGATTTAATACAAACAGATGCAACAATTAATCCAGGAAACAGTGGGGGACCATTAATTTATCCAAATGGAGATATAATAGGAATTAATACAGTTAAAATATCATCAGCAGAAGGTATAGGATTTGCAATTCCAATAAATATAATAAAACCTATTATAGAAAGTTTTAAAAACACAGGAAGCTTTGAAGAAGCAACAATTGGAATATTTGCTTATGATAAAGAAGTTATTCCTTATCTAGATAATAACTTATTAAATAGTTTTGATAAGGGAATATATGTAGCTAGCATAAATACAAATGGACCGGCTGCAAAAAGCGATTTGAAAGAAGCGGATATTATCACAAGTATAGATGGAAAAGAACTAAATACAATGAATGATTTAAGAGAATACATTTATACTAAAAAACCAAATGATGAAGTAACACTTCAAGTTACAAGAGGTAAGATAAATAAAGAAATAAAAATTGTATTAGGAAAAAAATAGGCAAAATGTCCAATTGGGGACGTTTCCTTTTGGACATTTTGTCCATCTAAGAAACGTCCCCAATTGGACATTCATTTTTTGAATAGATTTTTGCTTGTTTGTATCAAAGAAATTAAAGAGTCTATATTTATATTTTCTTTTTCTATTAATTTTAGTAGTTTTAAAGTTTTTATGTCTGTTATTTCATTTTTAGAAGAATAATTTAATATAAAATTTGGAGATACATCATAAAACTTAGAAAGCTTTATAATAATATCTTCGTTTAATGAAGTGTGTCCAAGTTCATAGTGATTATAAGTTGTCCTAGACATTTTTAGGTAACTTGCAACTTCTTTTTGTTTTAAATCGTTATCTTCTCTTAAATCTCTAATTATTTCAAAAGGTTTTTTCATACTATCACCAATATATAGTTAACCATATTTTGAACATGTTGTTCAAAAATGACAAAAAAATTAGATAAAACTGTTGACATGTTCAAAATAAGAACGTAAAATAAATATAAGACAAAATATATAACAAAGGAGAAAGAAATGAAAAGAAAAGAAAATAAGGGAATAACATTAATAGCATTAGTAATAACAGTGATAGTATTATTAATATTAGCAGGAGTATCTATCTCAATGTTAACAGGAAATAATAGTATAATCACAAAAGCAGGAGAAGCAAAAACGGCAACTGAGTTAACAGGAATAAAGGAACAAATAGAGATAGAACAAGTACAACAAGAAAGTAAAAAAGAAAGTTTAAGATATATGACAGTAGAAGAAGTAAATGAAAGAATAAAAGATATTCCAGAAGAATATAAAGGAAAAGTAGGATTATATAGAGAAGAACCAGTATATTTGGGAAAAGAAGATGATGAAATATCAATAATGGCAAAAAAGTACGGATATATAGTAATAAATATGACAGAAGAAGAGTTTAAATATTATATAGAAATGGGAATGTTAGAAGATAGTATAGTAGAAAACAAGAATAATGAAATAGGAAGAGAGCTATCAACACAAGATTTTCCAGAAACAATAACAATAGGAAGTAATACATATAGTACAGGGTGGTATTTAATAGGAAATTATACAGAAGAAGAAAAAGCAAATAATACTTATGGAAGTCAATATGAAGAATTAGGATTAAAAGATACAACACATGCTCCATATATAGTAAATTATGAAACAGGAAGTATATTTAGTGTTGATGGAATGATAATGTATCAAGCAGAGATACCAGTGCACACATTCCAAGATAATAATTTTAAATTAACAAATGCAATAACATATGTAGGAGATACATCAATAAAAACAGGAAATTACTACGGAAATCTATATTCCACATCACTATATGATGGACCAGTAGATGGAATAGGGCATGCTAAATATAATGATAATAATGGAGAGTTACAATATGATGAAGATGGAGCGTTAATTTTAGATGAAGATAATGCAATTCCTGTTTTAGAAGTAGAAAATAGATACAGAATAGGTGAAGAATACTCAATAAATGTAACTGCAAACGGAAATATATATCAAAGTGGAAGCGATGGAGTTTATTTAAGTACTATAGTAGCATTATCAGAAAGACAAAATCATTTTATTTCAGCAGTAGGTTTTTATAAAGGATATTTACATATATATAGTTATAAAGATAATAGTAGTAATTCCCATGAAAACTTAGCAGAAGAATTAGTAGAAAAGGGTTTTGCAAGTATAGATATTTCAAAATATGAAAATCAAACATTAAATATACAAGTAGTAGCTCAAAGAAGTAAAGAAACAAAAGTATATATTAATGGAGAATTGATACTAACATTTGAATCAGGAGATGATGTATTTACTTATAATTATGCAACTATAGGAGATTTAAGAGTAGGAAGAAATTTGAAGTTCGTAGGAAAAATATATAATTTTTCAATATATGGAGTTGCATTAAATGATAGCGAAGTAAAAGAAAATTATGAAGAAGCAAGAAAATATATAGAATAAAAAATGTCGTAGTGGTGTGTTTCTTATGCGATAAATAAAACAAGGGTGAAAATAAATTTCACCCTTGCTTAGGTAGGTTAAATAGTATTTACAACAGTGGACTATCCACGATAGATAGTGAGCATATACACACTATTGCGTGTGGTTACGCGATACAATGGATGGTCATCTTTATCGTATACCTTAGAAACCTTTTGGACGGGGCTAGTAATGCACTCAACGAAACCATCAGAATCGTTAGACAAGTCTAACCTAATGCAGTTCATGGGTTTACCAACCTCAGGGACTTCATCAGAATAGGCCATATAGGTTTTGTCATCGGAAGGGACTTCGTCAAACCAAACGGAGTTAAATTCTCCAACAACCCCTTCAAGGATGAGGCGGGTTTCAGAACGAAGAACAATCATTCTAATGACATTGTAGACTTGCCCCTTAACAAGGTTAGAGGTATTCTGAGTACCACCATAGTAGGAATCAGTTCCACCATTATAACGTACCTTCATGATTTCTCCTTCTTGTGCAATTGCACATACTTAGTTGATATTACAATAGATGAAAAGAAGTAAAAAAATTCATCTATCATAATTATACCATAATTAACATAAAAAGTAAAATTCTATTAAAATGTTCTAAAAGTAAATTAATGTCCATTTAAGAAGTGGCCCAATTGGGCATTTTACTTCCTTGAATAATCTTGGGTTTCTTGGTTAGAAATATAAACTTCTGAACGATTACATTTTAGAAACTCAACTATATTATAAACATCTATCCAAATTTCGTTTGGGCTATCAACTTGAGATTCATCAAAAATTAATTGTATACCAAAATGGAGATGGGGGACATTTACATTATTAACATTTTCTTTAATGCTGTAACCTGTCATTCCAAGATAACCTATTACATCTCCAGCTTCTACAGTATCACCTTCACTTAACCCAGTTACATAAGGATGATTTTTTCTTAAATGAGCATAATAGTAATATCTTTTACCATCAAAGCTTCTAATACCAATTCTCCATCCTCCAAATTGATTCCAACCTAAATGTTCTATTGTTCCAGATTCTACAGCAATTATGGGAGTTCCAATACTTCCCATCAAGTCATTTCCTAAATGTGTTCTTTGGAAGCCATAAGACCTACTTTTCCCAAAATCATCATAATGTGAAAAAGAATAATTTTTAGCAATAGGAAGAAATGCTTTTACACCATATTGTTCATTAGAATCGTAACCAATAAATTGTGACAGAACAGCTGAATAACTTTCATAATAATAATTATAATTTTTAAAATCTTTTGATAAACTTTCCATAGTTTCACCATTTTCGAGTTTTGAAACTAAAGAATCTAAATCTGATTTTTTAAAATTTTTAAAATCTCCACCATTTTTACAAGCAAGATAAGAAAGAAGTTCAATCCAATTGTATTTAATAGGAGTATCTTTATTATGAGAATCTATATCAAGCTTAGCTGTTAAATCTAAAGCTTCGGATGAAACATTAAAATCTACCCATTTAATAAAATCATTTTCTTTTTTATCATTTTCGTTATTGTTTGCAAAAGATACAAAAAGGATAATAGAGAGTGATATAATAAAAAAAATAATTATAAGAATTATTTTTTTGTTAAGTTTTAAAGATTTTATTATCAAAAAAATTCACCCCATTATAAATATATTGGAAGATTTTTTATAATATGATAAAATAATTCTGAAATTATAGACTAAGAAAGAAGGATGAATATGGATATATTAATGAAAAAGGCAAATGAAAATGCTATAGAAGGAATTAAAAACAAAGAAGGAGGACCTTTTGGAGCAGTAATAGTAGATAAAGAAGGTAATATTATAGCTAATGGAAATAACAAAGTAATAAAAAATAATGACCCAACAGCACATGCAGAAATTATTGCAATAAGAGAAGCTTGTAAAAAGTTAAATACTTATGATTTAAAGGATTATATACTATATACTTCATGTGAGCCATGTCCTATGTGCTTATCAGCAACGATATGGGCAAACATTAAAACTATATATTATGGTTGTACAAGAAAAGATGCTGAAGAAATAGGGTTTAGAGATAACTATATTTATGATTATTTAGAAGGTAAAAACAAGGATGTTGTAAAACTAGAAAATATAGAAAGAAATGAATGTTTAAAAACATTTGAAAGATATAAAGAAGAAAATGGAATAATTTATTAAATCTTATTGTAAAAAAATATTATTTATGAAATAATATGAAAGAAATGGGAGGGGATATTTTGAAAAAAATATTAAAAATTTCTTTAATATTTCTTTTCTTTTTACTTACTTTTGGAGTTCTTAAAAGTGTAAATGCAAATTCAATAAGTAAGATTTCAATGGATATATATGTTGATAAAAATGGAAATGCAACAATTAATGAGGTTTGGGATTGTACTACTAATAATGGAACAGAGGTATATCATCCATATTACAATTTAGGAAAATCAAAAATAGAAAATTTGCAAGTAAGTGAAAATGGAAGAAATTATCAAACATTATCATCATGGGATACATCTAGAAATTTAGAGGATAAAGCATATAAATGTGGTATAAACAAAATTAAAAATGGAGTAGAGTTATGTTGGGGCATTAGTAAATATAGCACACATGTTTATAATGTAAAATATACAATAAGTAATTTTATTGCTGAATTAGAAGATTCGCAGATGTTATATTGGACATTTATACCATATGATTTTTCAGACCCTATAGGAAGTGTATATATAAAAATACATACAGATTTTGATATACCAAATTTTGTTGATGTATGGGGATATGGAAATTATGGTGGAACTGCATATGTTTATGATGGATACATAGAAATGCAATCAGATGGAAGATTGGCTCAAAATGAATATATGACTATGCTTGTAAAATTTCCGAGTAATACATTTAACACATCAAACAGCATAAATCATGATTTTAATTATTATTATAAAATGGCAGAAGAAGGTTCTGTAAAATATAATGAAAAGCCTATAGGTTTTGGTCAAATCATAGTAAATATATTAAATTTTATAATGGACATTTTACCTTTTATAATATTTCTTATAATTTGGATTTTAATAGTAGTTAAATCAAGAAAGATTTCCAGATTGAATTTTGGAAAAGAAGGTAAGAAAATGCCATCTGACTTACCATATTACAGAGATATACCATGTAATAAAAATATTTTTAGAGCCTATTATATAGGTTATAATTATAATTTATTAAAAAATAAAACCGATTTATTAGGAGCAATTATTTTAAAATGGCTTAAAGATTCTGTTATTAGAATGGAAAAGAAGGATAATGATGGAATATTCAAAAAAGATGATGTTTTAATTTATTTAAATGAAACAAATCCAGATGTTACTATCCAAAATGAAACCGAAAGAAAACTATTTACTATGCTTTATCAGGCAAGTAATGATGGTGTTTTAGAAAATAAAGAGTTTGAAAAATGGTGTAATAAAAGTTATTCAAAAGTATTAAAATGGTTTGATGATATTTTAAAAGTAGAAAGAGATTTACTAGTACAAGAAGGAAAAATTAATGTTCAAGAAAAGACAATATTTAAGATTTTTACATCAAAGATTTATACAGCAACACCAGAATTAAAAGAAGAAGCAATACAATTAGCAGGTTTAAAGAAATTTTTAAGAGAATATACTCTTATAAAAGAAAGAGAACCACTTGAGGTTACTATATTTGAGGAATATTTGATATATGCTCAAATGATGGGGATTGCAAAAGAAGTTGCAAAAGAATTTAAAGAGATTTACCCTGAAATTATTGAACAGTCTAAATTTGTTTCTTATGATAATATAATTATTGTAAATGCATATGCGACACATGGAATTTCAACAGCTAGAAGTGCAGAAGCTAGAGCAAGAAGTTATTCATCTGGTGGAGGTGGATTTTCATCAGGTGGCGGAGGAGGAGGCTCCTTCGGTGGAGGCGGAGGCCGGAGGAGGTTTCCGTTAATAGAGAAAAATAAAAGGCACACATATGAAAATGTGTGTCTTAATTTTACGTTAAAATTTATTTTGTTCTTTAATAATATCAATATGAACATCTCTTAATAAATCTCTTTTTACATTACTTGGGGCTCCCATCATTAAATCTTGTGCTTTGCTATTTAATGGAAATGCTATTACATCTCTAATATTTTCTGTTTCTGCTAAAAGCATAATCATTCTATCAATACCATGTGCAATTCCTGCATGTGGTGGAGCACCATATTGGAATGCTGTATATAAAGCACCAAATTTATTTTTTACCTCTTCTTCTGTATAACCTGCCATTGAGAATGCTTTTGACATTACAGCAATATCATGATTTCTAACAGCTCCAGAAGCAATTTCTACACCATTACATACCATATCATATTGATATGCTAATATATCTAATGGTTTTTGTTCTTCTAATGCTTTTAAACCACCTTGTGGCATAGAGAAGGGGTTATGTCCAAATTCTATATTTCCACGGTCATTTAATTCAAACATTGGAAAATCTACTATCCAACAGAAATTAAATACATTATTATCTATTAAATCAAGTCTTTTTCCTAATTCATCTCTTACTTGACCAGCTAGTCTTTCAACAACTCCAGGAACCTCAGCAATAAAGAATAAACAATCTCCAGGTTTTGAGTTAGTTCTTGAAAGCATTTCTTCTCTTGCTTCATCAGTAATAAATTTGGCAATTGGTCCTTGGAAAGAACCATCTTCAAGAACACGAAGCCATGCTAATCCTTTAGCTTTTAATTCTTTTATAGCAAATGTAGTCATATCTTCAAAGAAACTTCTTGGTCTATCACCTACATCATGTGTTGCAATTACACGTACAATCATATTTTTAAATGCATTTAAACTTAAATTTGCAAATACATCAGTACAATCAACAATTATTAATGGATTTCTTAAGTCTGGCTTATCTGTACCGTATTTCTCCATTGCTTCTTTATATGTTATTCTTGGGAATGGAGTTTTATTTATTTTCTTATCTGAGAATTCAGAAAATAAATTGTATATAACAGGTTCTATAGTAGTTAAGACATCTTCTTGACTTGCAAAACTCATTTCCATGTCTAATTGATAAAATTCTCCAGGTGTTCTATCAGCTCTTGAATCTTCATCTCTAAAACATGGTGCTATTTGGAAGTATTTATCTATTCCTGATACCATTAGTAATTGTTTAAATTGTTGTGGTGCTTGTGGTAAGGCATAGAATTTTCCAGCATGTAATCTACTTGGTACTAAATAGTCTCTTGCTCCTTCTGGAGAAGAACTTGTAAGTATTGGAGTTTGCACTTCTAAGAAGTTTCTTTCTACCATTTGATTTCTTAAAAATTGCAATACCTTTGCACGTAGTATTAAGTTATTTTTCAATTTTTCATTTCTTAAGTCTAAGAATCTATATTGTAATCTTAAATCTTCTCTTACATCTTGGTCAGTATTTATTTCAAAAGGAAGATTTAAACTTCTTTTGCTTAAAATTTCTATTTTTTCAATTTTAATTTCAACTAAACCTGTTTTTAGTTTTTCATTTATAGTTTCTTCATCACGTTTTTTTACAAGACCTGATACACATACACATGATTCTATTGGTATGTGTGATGCAAAGTCCACATCTTCACTTTCTGCAGATGTAACTACTTGTGTTATTCCATACATATCTCGTATGTCTAGAAAAACTAATCCTCCTAAATCTCTTATTGTTTGAACCCAACCATAGATTTTAGCTTTTGTTCCAACATCGTTTAATGTAATCTCATCACATTTAAACCTTTTGTAATCTGACATTAAAAATTCCTCCTTTTCTTAGGGATTTAAAGCACAAAAAAATCCCTAGCAAAATGCAGGGACGAAATTATTTCCGCGGTGCCACCCAGCTTGAAAAATTAAAGAATTTTTCCACTTTATTTAGTATTGCTCCAACATGTTTCACTTTTTAGGTTGACCTTCAAAGGTTTCCAGCCTATGACCTTTGTTCTCTAGTTAAGTGACTTCTAAAAGCTTTGTGTTGTAATATCGCAATTAATATTTTAATTTAATATATACAAGTGTATTGTATGTTATTATTTTCATAAACAAATGTAATTATACAATATAACTATTGAAAAATCAATACTTTTCAAAAAATAAAAATTTAAAATATGTATATATGTCAATGGTAAAAAAAGGTAAAAAACCATATTGAAATGATAACATATATATTTTATAATGTAAAAAGAATAGGAGTAAATATGTTAAATTTAGTAAAAAATGAACTAATAAAGATTTTTAAAAGAAAAAACATTTATGTATTATTTTTAGTAGTGATTCTGGTAATTATAGGTTACAATGTATTTGAAAGATACAGCAATAATATTAAGAGTATTGATATAAGTGAGCAATATACCAGAGCTTATAATCAGGATAAAGTGTATCTTGATAATTATGAAAGTTTAAATATTAAAGAAAAATATTCAGATATTTTAGAAAGAGTAAATTTAGAAAAATATGCTATCCAAAATAATATTAAATATAAGATTTTTTTAAATACGGAAAATAAAAGTGCTATTTTACCATCTGACGCAAGGAGTTTGCTTATGAAATTTTTTAACAATTTCGATATAATCATAATATTTATTGTCATTTATTTAGCAAGCACAATTATATATGAAGAATATAGTAATGGAACTATTAAAAATCTCCTAGTAAAACCACATAGGCGAAGTTCAATCTTATTTTCTAAAATAATAACTACTATATTAGTTACATTGTTTACATTAATTGTATTAATTTTATTCCAATATGTAATTGGAGGAGTTGTATTTGGTTTTGATAGTTATTCACTAGATGCTATTAGATATAATCATATAACAAAAAATATAGATGTTATGAATTTAGAATATTATATGATTTTAATATTTGCATCTAAATTACCAATGTATTTATCAGTTATTTTAATAGCATTACTTTTAAGTGTATTTATAAATAATATAGGGATTAATATTTTAATATCTTTAGGATTATATTTGGCAAATAATTTAGATGTATTATTTAATAACATAACAAAATATTTATTTATGTATAACTGGGATATTAGTAAATATATATTTGGAAATATGGAAGCAATAAATAATAACATTAATTCACCAATATTAATATCAATTATTTGGATTATATTAATTACTGTAGTATTATTTATTGGTTTTAATAAAAAAGATATAGTAAATGAGTAAAAAGTAAAAAGGGGATTTTAAATGGAAATATTAAAATGTGAAAATCTAAAAAAACAAGTAAAAAATAAAGTAATTGTAGAAAACATTTCTTTTTCTTTGGATAAAGGAGATATAGTTGGATTTATAGGACCAAATGGAGCTGGAAAAACTACTACTATTAAATTAATTTTAGGTTTAATAAAACTAACAGAGGGAAAAGTATATATAGATGGATATGATATTCAAAAAAACTTTATAAAAGCCATGGAAAAGGTAGGAGCAATTGTTGAAACTCCAGATTTATATATGTATTTAAATGGATATGATAATTTGAAACTAACAGCAAATAACTACAAAAGTATAACTAAAAAAAGGATAAATGAAGTAATAAAAATGGTTGGTTTAGAAAACAGAATAAAAGATAAAGTATCAACTTATTCTCTAGGAATGAGACAAAGACTTGGAATTGCTGAAGCAATTATTAATAATCCAGAATTATTAATTTTAGATGAACCAACAAACGGATTAGATGTAGAAGGCACCATTGAGATAAGAAACTTAATAAAAGAATTATCAAAAGAAGGGATTGCAATATTAATATCAAGCCATAATTTAACAGAAATTGATAATTTATGTAATAGAATTATAGTTATAAAAAATGGAAGAATTATTACAAATGATACAATTGATAATTTTAAAACTTTTTCTAATGAAACAACTTATGTTTTAGAATTAGATCATTTAGATAATTTAGACCAAGTGATTTTAAATTATAAATATGAAATAGTGTCTAAAAATAAAATAAGGGTATATATTTCTAAAGAAGAAATGGCAAAATTAATGGAAAGTTTAATAAAAAATAAATATCAAATTTATTCCATGCAAGAAGAAAAATTAACTTCAGAACAAGCTTTTATGAAAAAAGTAGGTGAGAATAAAATTGATTAAATTAATAGAAAATGAATTAATAAAGATTTTTAAAAGAAAAAGTATATATGTATTATTAGTATTTTCTTTAATAGCAATTATTATATATAATTATATGAATCCAGACCAAAATGATAGTACGTTAAAAATGAATACAGATGATTTAGATATTTCTATACTTGAAAAAGGAATAGAAGATATAAAAAATAGAATGGCAGAAGAAAATACTACTGATAAGAATGAAGAAGTTCAGCCACAAAATGACGTACAAAAATTTTTACAGAATCTAAATAGTAGTATAGAAGGATTAGTTATACAAAATATAGATTTAGAGTTTGCAAAACTATATGATAGATATGAAAAAGAATCTTGGCAAAGATATGCGTTAAATGAAGAAAGAAATGGTTATTCTTTTGAAAATAATTCTAATTTAACTTATAATCATGATATAAAAAGTAATATAAAGACAATTAAAGATTATGAATTAAATCCAGATACACGAATAACTAAAGAGCAGTATGATAAAGCAATTGAAAAATATAATGGTTATGTAAAAACTTTAGATTCTAACAATTGGAAAGAATATGTCACATATAAAATTAATAGCTTAAAAGAAGAAAAAGATTTAGCTTCAAAAGAGGAAGCAAATTGGTTACAAATAGAAATTGATATAAATCAGATGAGGTTAGATAATAATATAGAATACAAAGATAATAGACTAAATACATATATAGAAGAATATAGAAGTAATTATTATTCTTTACAAAACTATGAAGAAATAGAAGAAAAAGATGATTTTGTTAAAAAACAAATAAAAACAACTAAAGGAGAAATAAGTTTACTTAAATATGCAATAGAACATAATATAACACAAGATATATCTTCTGAAAAATATAATTTATTATTAGAAAATAAAATAGATGCAAGAATTAGTTTTATTAGAACATTTGAACATTTTGATTTAATTATAGTAATAATTGCAATATACATATCTTGTATGATAGTAACAGAAGAAATGAATAAAAGAACTATCAAAAACTTATTAACAAAACCACATAAAAGAAGTTCTATTCTATTTTCTAAAATGATAGCTTGTCTTATTACAGTAGTAATATCAATGATATTTGTTTGTGTAGTTCAATATATTGTCGGTGGATTGATTTATGGCTTCGATAGCTATGGTCTAGATTATATAGGATATAATTATAATACTGATGAAGTATTTGAGATGAATATTTTTGAGTTTATAGTTTTAGAAGGTTTAACTAAATTACCAATGTATATTATAGTAATACTATTTTGTATATTTATTGGAACAATTAATAACAATACTTCAATGACAATGATTTTGACACTCATTATATTTATGATTGGAAATTCATTGCTTGAAGAATGGTCTAAATCTGAAACTTTAGCAATGGCATTTAAATATTTTATTACTAATAATTGGGATTTTAGTACATATCTATTTGGCAATTTTTCAGAAATTCCTGGAATTAATTTAGAATTTTCAATTATTGTATATATCATTTATTCTGCAATATTTATTATAGGTGCTATGAAAACATTTGAAAATAAAGAAATAAGTAACCAATAGTATAAAAATGAGGGCTTAATATAGCCCTCATTCCATAGGAGATATTCAAATAGTTACCTAGTTTTTTGAACCTTTAGAAGGTCGCATTAATATACGTGTCATCTGAATCTGCAATGACTACGAACTTACAGGTATATTGCCCCTTTGGTAGATTCCATACAGTCCATTCTGCACTGTCATTCAGTCCCATAATCCAATCATTTGAAAGTTCTTTTCCTGAAGGATTATACAGGTGAACATAAACGGAACCGGAAGAGCTGTAGCCATTACCAGTATCAACGTGTAGAGTCCTCACCAGATTCCACTCCGACAACGTGAAATAGGCGTAATGCGTGTATGCACCAACTCTAGTAGTCTGAGTGGAAGTAGTCAAATCCTGAGTTGATTCAACTGTGGGAGTAGCTGCATCTGCTACATTTTCAGTAGCAAATGCAGGTGTAACTGAAGTTATTGCGAGCATAGCTGTTGCTAGTGCCATACTTGCGACCATTTTTGGGGTTTTCCGAATTTTCATTTTTACCTCCAATGTCAAGTAAAAAATCCCCTATGTAATATAGATAGAACATCTATATTGTATATATAATACTACAATTTTGGCTATTTACATAAAAAAGTAAAAAAAAGTAAAATTATCTAACAAATTTGAATATCGTATAAAAATTTATAATAGTATTTACTTGTATAAAATCATAATTAAACTGTATTTAATGGTAAAATAATGAAATATAGAGATTTACAAAAATCGATTTATATGAAATTATATAGGTAATTAATGGACTCTTATAATTAGGAATAAAAAAAGAAAGGAGAACCAAATGGAAGAGCTTGTAACAAAAGCACAGAAAGGAGATAAAGAAGCTTTTACCGAAATTGTAATATTGTTAAAAGAAGACTTGTATAAAATAGCAAAAACTAGAATCACAAATGAAGCAGATATAGAAGATGCTATTCAAGAAACGATGATAGAAGCATATAAATCTATAAAAAAATTAAAAGATAAAAAGAAGATAAAACAGTGGCTAATAACTATATTAATTAATAAATGTAATAGAATTTATAGAAGAAAATATAAAAAAGATATTTCCATTGATGAATATAAT
Organism: uncultured Clostridia bacterium; assembly: GCA_944387565.1. Classification (GTDB taxonomy): domain Bacteria; phylum Bacillota; class Clostridia; order TANB77; family CAG-508; genus CAG-269. The sequence continues at coordinate 70,966 of CALXFJ010000001.1, forward strand.
CTAGAAAAATATATGGTTATGAACCAATTTAAAAATATAGAAAATGATTTGAACTTTTATTCTCTATTGAAAAAATTAAATCATAAAGAGAGATTAGTTTTAACTTTATATTATATGGAGGAATATTCAGTAAAAGAAATTAGAGAGATAACAAAAATGAATGAAAATACAATAAATACTTGTTTATATAGAGCAAGAAATAAAATAAAAATTAATATGGAAGGAGAATACAATGCTAGAAAAGTCAAGCGATGAAAAAATTAAACAAATCTTGAAAAGTGAAATTAATATTCCCGATGGATATATTGATGCAATTAATACGGCCTTTTCAAAAAAGAAAAAAAATAATTACTTTGTAAAAGTATTAGCAGCAACTTGTTCTGGAATTATTTTAACTGGTGGAATTGCTTTTGCTGGATACACAATATATGAAAGAATATGGAAGGAACCAGAGAGAGTAAGCAATAGTGATGTTGAGCAATTATTGGAAGATAAAGAAATATCAAAAGAAGATGAAAATATGTTGATAAGTAATGAAGAAGCAGAAGAAAAAGCTTTGAGTATATTGAATAATTTAGGGTATAAAGAATTAAAAGTTGAAAATATAGAAACAAAGAATACAAACAATATGATTTATTTTAATATAAAAGTAATAGGAGATAACAACTTTATAGTTTCAATTGATGGAAAAACAGGGAATTTAATAGGACTTCAAAATTTGAATAATAATTATGAAAATATAGAACAAATTAGTGAAGATGAAGCAAGAGAATTTTCAGTATATACAAGCAAAAGTTTGAATTTAAATAATGAAGATTATGAGTTAAAATATTGTAAAGAAGAGAATGGAAGTTTTAGTGAAAAGCAATATAAAGTATGGGTATCAAATTTTAATAGAAAATATGATGATAGATATAATCCCTATGACAGTATGCAAATTCAATTTTACAAAGAAAATAATAAGTTTCAAGTTATTTCTATAACAATTAATAGAGATTATTCATTTGAAAATAATGAAATAAAAATTAATAAAGAAGAAGCTGAAAAAATTGCATTGGAGAAAGAAAAACAATTAAGTCAAACAGAAATAGAAGATATTGCTTCAGAACTTGGAATAAGAAAGATGAATACATATATATATAGACTAGAAAATAATATAGATATTGCTAATATAGATGAGAGCAATAATGATACTGTTATATATAAAACAGAAAACATTACAAGAAATGTATGGATAGTAACAATAAAGCATAAGAAAAAAGAAAATATGACTTTTGATACTAATTTAGAGTATAGTAAGCAAATGGATAAAGAGTATTATGTAGATGCAGCAACTGGTGAAATAATCGGAGGAGAGGATTACTTTGAAGAATCAAATAATGCATTATACAATTAAAAAGAAGGAGTTGAAAACAACTCCTTCTTCGGCAGAAAGTTAGAAAAAGTTAATTAACTAATATAGTACCAATATTCAATGAATGCTTGCCTATAATATCCAGGTGGGTTGGAGATGCTACTTGCATCAAAGAAGATTTGAAGCTGATCGCCATTATTAACGTGACAGCTAACTTCAAAATCTACAAGCCCACTTCTGTTGTCGTTTTTTACAGTAGAAGCAAGTGTGCCACCGCCATAAGCTCGTCGTATTTCAGCTGTTAGCCGAATAGGACTCGAGGCTGCATGTGCATCTTCGCCATAAAAGTGACCGACAATATGTAATGTGCCAGAACGCCGAATGGTTTTCACTTTTGTTAAGTTGTTGTTGGTCATATGCATAGAACCAACATATGTCATAGATGAACTTGACCAATCTTCAGTTCCTGCTGCAAAAGCAGGTGAAGTTGTTATCGTGAGCATTGCACATACTATGATGGCAATACTCATGATAAACGCAAGAATGCTTTTTTTTGTTTTCATTTTAACCCCTCCTTTAAAGGTTAAAATTGGTACAACTTTCTAGCTTTCCACCTTCTATCAAAAAGATAGTACCAAATATTATAAATGAAAAAAGACATTAATTAGCAAAAAAAGTAAAAAAAAGTAAAAAATGAAATATTTTTATATAGTTCTAGACTCTTATTATATGGAGGGGATATTATGCTAAAATTATTAATAGTAGAAGATAATGTAGAGGAGAGTAAACAAATTATAAATTATATATCACAAAATAATGATAATATAAAATTATATTGTATGGCATATAGTTATAAAGAAGCAATTAATGCTATAAAAAATAAAAGCGTAGATATAATACTATTAGATTTAAACTTGCCCGATATTTCTGGAATAGAAATTCTAAATTATATTGAAAATAATAAGATAGAAAAATATATTAATTCAATATTAGTTATTTCTGGGAGATATGATTTAATTTCATCAATACCTCAGAACCAATATGTGTTTTCATATATTACTAAACCATATTCTTTAGAAATCATTCAAAACAAATTAGTTTCTATGATAAATTACAAAAATGATGAAAATGTAATAGATAGAATTAACAATGAATTAAAAATATTACATTATAATTTTTCCTACAATGGAACGAGATATTTATCTGAGACTATATATGAGATATATTGCAAGAAAAACGGAAATGCTGATAATTTAAAGAAAAATGTTTATCCTATAATTGCAGCTAAGCATCAAAAGTCTATAGAGACAATTTGTGGTAATATAAAGCAAGCAACAAATGAAATGTATTTTGACTGTGAAGAGAACGTATTAAAAAAATATTTTAATTATTCTTATTGTATTAAGCCAAAAGTAAAAGAGGTTATTTTTACTGTTTTGAATAATATTAAAAAATAACTTTTGAACGTTAAAAGGTCGATTCTTTGCATGTATCTCATCAAATGAATAACCTTTGACTAAAAATTTACATACTATTTTCATCTGCATTATTTAATCTCATTTTATTTAGATACTCCTTTCATAGATTGATTTTATATATGCTAGAAGTTTTGTTGAATTATACAAATTTATTTTATTTTTTATTTAGTGTTTCATAATATTTAATTAGATAAATTTTGTATGAAATTTTTACGAATGAATAATCTTATATATATCGAGGCGCTCTCGATATATTGACAGAAAATTATTATAAAATCAAAATAATAAATAATGATATTTATAATGATATAAAAGAATATTTAGACGAAAGAGGTAAAATAAATACTAAAAATCCATATTTATTTGTAGGGTAAAAAATATTAATACAACAGAACTTGGGAATAGAAATTTTTGCAATCGTGTATTGAAAAAATATAATAAATTTTGTAATATTTCAAATTTACATCCTCACATACTAAGAGCATTATTTTGTACTAATGCGTTACATCAGGCAGGATATTCATTAGTACAAGTCGCAAACCAAGCAGGACATAATAGCTTTAATACTACAAAGAGGTACTTAGTAACTAATGAAGTAGATATATTAGATAAAGCTAATAAGCTATAAGAAATTTTTAAAGCATAATATAGAGAATAAAGAATATATTTTTCGTTTAATGATTTTATTCTTTGCAATGATTTCATAGTTATTTTAATAATCCTATAAGAAGAACTTTTGGTATTTGTCAAAATAGTTTGAAAAAAGTAAAAAAGGTAAAAATAAAAAATTGAAATGGAGTAAAAAGGTAAAAATAAAAAATTGAAATGGAGTAAAAAGGATGATAAAATATGCATAAAATATACATCTAGTTTAAATTTCTTTTAAATAGTAATCACATTATATTTTTTCTAAAGATTAATATTCAACAGTATAAAAATATTTCAAAAAATTCACCTTTTATAGATATTAAAATATATTATACAAGGAGGTTTATATTAACTAAAGGTTTTATTAGATAAAATGAGGGAATTTAATGAAAAATGAGATAGCGAAATATGTCTATTTTGTACTAATGATAATAATTGTGATTTCTTTAACTTTATATCCAACTCAGGTTAAAGCATATGAAAACATTGATGTATCAACATTAACAGAGGAAAAAGACCCAGGAGAAATTATTGGATTTTTAGGTGATACACCTCAAACAAGAATTACATCTTCAGATGTAGTATATCATATTATGAATAAAAGCTTTTTTATAAAAAATGCTTACTCAGGACAATATTTAGATGTATATAATGGTAATACTACCTCATATACAAATGTTCAACAATGGCCTTATAATGGTGGTTCAAATCAAAGATGGTATATAAACTATAATGGAGATGGAACTTTTACATTTTATTCAGAAGTAGGAAATAATATGGTTTTAGACATAAATGAATACGACCCTAATAATGGAGCTAATGTTCAAATTTTTGAATCTAATGGAAGTATTGCTCAAAAATTTAAAATAGGATATACAAGTTCATCAACATATGTAATAGTAACTCAGGCAAGTAATTTTACCAAAGCTATATCAACAGCTAATTCTGGATGTACTGCAGGTGAAAATGTACATCAATATGATTATGCTGGGTTATGGAGTGAACGTTGGATATTAGATCCAGTAGAAAAAGATGTTGAATTGGGTGCTTTATATGCAACGGATAATTATAATACATATGTACAAGCATATCCAAACTTATCAAATAATGGTGGCGACTGTACTAATTTTGTTTCACAATGTATGTTAGCATCAGGTATTCACTATAATGGTAATTGGAACATACTTAGAAAAAATGGAAATTATACAGACATTACTTCAAATGCTCAGTTAAATGATAGTTGGTCTGTATCGGATCCTAGTCCATGGATAAGTGCAGAAGAATTTAAGAATTTTTGGGTTGGAAGAGTTTCAGGAGCTTATAAAGGAACTGGACAACAAATTATAGATAATCCATCATTAATATGGAATTTACCAATTACACAAGGTTGTGTCGTACAAAGAGCTGATAAGTTTTTGGGAGATGTAGGAAAAGCTACTCACAGTATGTATATTACTGGATATTTAAATAATAACACATATTTACTTACATATCATAGCAACAATACTTTAAGTAAAAGTCTATTAGAATTTTGTGAACAAGACCCTAATTCATATTATTTGTTTTATGTTTTTTAGATTTTAGAAAGGGGGAGATTAAAATGAGTAAGAAGAAAAAGATTATTTTAATAAGTGTTTTTATAATTATACTAATAACTATAACAGCAATTTCAGTTAATGGAGTATTAAATATACCTAAAACAGATGAAGAATCAGTACGAAAAGCAAATTTAGAAGCAACACAGGAAGCTTTGGAAAAGAAAGAACAATTTGCCAAAGATGGTCGAAATATAGCAAGTGTAGAAAATTATGTTGAAGAGGATTTTTCAGAAGAAGAACTACAACGAATAGAAGCACAAAAACAAGAAATGGAAACCAAAGAGCAAAAAATAAAGGATATAATGAATAGATATTATCCAGAAGAATTCAATAAAGCAGTACAAGCTGTGGAAAATGATAATAAAGGAATTACTAGTATGCAAAACGATAAACTTTCTGATTCACAAATAAGATTATATGATTTAGTACTAAAAGTATTAGAAGAAGAAAATTTAAATGATGAAGATGCTAATGTGTTAAAAACTTTTATTATTGACACAAAATGGGAAATAAGTAAGGATGAAAGCTTAAGTGCAAGGGCTGAAAAGGTATTGTCAGAATAAAAAAGATAAGGCTCTTTTGAAAAGACCCCTAATTATTAGATAAAAAATTCTAATAATTAGGGGGTTAAAAAATAAATAAAAATTTAACTCTTATTTAAGGACATATTTATATTTAATTTATAAAATAGATATTATTGTATATAAATGTGGATATTTGATTCATTATATTAATAGATAGTAATTATTTGGAAAAATGAAATTTAATATAAAAATCTCTTGTACAAAAAATAAAAGTCCTCAAATCAGATTGAGGACTGTGGTGCGGCTGACAGGACTTGAACCTGCAACCTTTCGGTTCGTAGCCGAATGCTCTATCCAGTTAAGCTACAGCCACATATATAAAAATATATTTAAGGGTAATTTTGGGAAAAATCAAAAAAGTCTAACCAGAAACCCTATAATATCAATAGTTATGAACAAATATGCATTTGTTTTGTAGCCGAGTGCTCTATCCAGCTAAGCTACTGGTGCATAAAATTAAATACTTTATTATTATATCTCAATTTTTAAAAATATTCAACAAAAATAAGAATTTTTTTCAAAAAGATATTGCAAATGGTAAAAAAATATGCTATTATATTTAAGTGATTGATTATCGGGGTGTAGCGCAGTTGGTAGCGCGCGTGGTTTGGGACCATGAGGTCGCAGGTTCGATTCCTGTCGCCCCGACCATTATTTAATTAAATAAGAGTATACAAAAAGTATTGATCAAGAAGATTGGTTGATACTTTTTTTAAAATCAGAAAGAATGATTAATATGGAAAGAAGGGGAAAAATGCGTATTTTTGAATTTATTTTTAGTAATAAAGATTACTTAGAAGATTTTACAACTAGAAGTACATATCATTCAAATGCTATTGAAGGAAGTACACTTACTTATGCTGAAACATATGCTATTCTTTATAATGACAATAGCTTTAAAATCGAAGGAAAAGAACCAAGGGAAATATATGAGGCTATAAATCATAAAAAAGCTTTAGAATTAGTTTTTAAGAATTTACAAAATAATGAAGAATTTGATGAAAGATTTATCAAAAAATTGAATGAAACAATAAATAGAGATATTAAAGATACTGAGGGTTATAGAACTGTACAAGTATTTATTCAAGGTAGTGAACATATCCCACCAGAGCCTGAAAAAGTTCCAAATTTAATGATGTATTATATATATAATTATAATCATGATGAGCAAGATATATTTGCTAAAATTGCTAAGTATCATATTGATTTTGAAAGAATACATCCTTTTGAAGATGGAAATGGAAGAACAGGTAGATTACTTATAAATTATGAATTAATAAAAAATAATTTGCCACCTGTTGTTATAGCAAAAGAAGATAGGGTAAAGTATTTTGAATTTTTGAAAGATAATGAAACCAATGGATTAGCTCAATGGCTAAAAGAACTATCTATAAGAGAAGAAGAAAGAATGAAAAAATTTGGATATAAATAAAATAATAACCACCAATTCTACAGGTGGTTATTTTTCAAAATCTTTAGTATTATTTAGGATTCTATTAAAAAAGTTCCTTACACTGTCAATTACAATATTAGATTTACTTGTAATTTCATTTATTTCAGATTGGATTCTTTCTCCTTGTGTATTTCCAGTAAAAACATATTGCCAATCTGGGTTTTCTGCATAATTTTTATCATAAGTATCAGTTTGTGTAATTATATCTTTAGAATATCCTTTCCCGAAAATTTTCCTTCTTGTTAGTAAATCATTATTAGGAATTGTATTGGTGTTACTATGCTCCCAACTTGTACTATTTTCTTCTTCTAGATCAAGTTTATCATTAAAAATTTGTTCTTTAATACTACCATTATAATATTTTTCTCCATCTTTTTGACAATCATCTATACTTAACTCTCTTTGAATAATATGTTCGTTGTCCATAGATATATGGTAATATTTAGATATTTTTTTAACATTTGGATCATCAAGCATACTTTGTCCATGGGAAAAACTATATGTTTCTCCAGCAATTTTAATATTACTTTGATAATTAGAATTACCTTGTACTATATGTTCATCTTCCCACCAAAGATCTCCATTTTCACCTATTCCAAAAGTTTCGTTTCCTTTTTTTAAAGTCTCTATATGTCCATCTTTATACATAGGATATAAATCCTCACCAATTAATTCACGTAATTTTTCTGTAATTATATAAGGTTTACTTTCTAAATATTTTACAATCTGTGTATTAACACCTGATTCTTTTAAATATTCAAAATATTTTTTTGAAATCTCGCTATTTGTTAACATCTTTTTTCTTTATAATGGCTTTTAATTTTCTTATCAAATTTATGAAAAAATTATTTTTTTCTTTTTTAATTGGCATTAGTACATTTTCTTTTGGCTCTATATTATTTTTTAGTCTATCTTTAAATATATCATCAGGATTATATTTAAGTCTTTTTTCATTTTCATTTTTTAAAAAATTATCATAATAAATTTTTTTATATTTTTGCTTATCATCTTCATTTAACCAAAAATTATAATTTAAATATGATAATATTTCTAATGTTTCTTTTTGAAGATTTTGTTCTGATAATGGTTTAGTTAAATCATATTTAAAATTATTATTTCCTGATTTATAATTTCTTATTATTTCTATAATATCATTAGGAATTTTAGAAATAAATTTATTATCCATATGATTTAAAATTTCATCTACTTCATCTAATGCCATATAATAGTTAGCCATTAATTAACCTCCGTTTTTTTAAATTTAAAAATAATTTAAATTTAGTTTAACATTTTATAGTGTTTCTGTCAAAAAATATTCTATTATCTTAAAAATTTTAATTAAGATAATAAACATTAATTATTCCTATTTTTAATCATCTTCATTCTAGAAAACTCTTCTCTATCTTTTTCATCCAAAGTATCTTGAATTCTCTTTTCATCAGCAATATAATTAGGAATAATAATATCCTTTAAAGAATTAGACCTAGTTTGTACTTTCCTAATTGCAGTATCTAATCTTGAAATAGTAATTTCTATGCTAGCTAATTGAACTAAAGATTCTTTTAAGGCTTGGAAAGAACCAATAGCTTCATCAACACTTATACTACTTTCAAGAAGACCAAAGGTTAAATTAGGCTTTTTATTATTAGTATAAGAAACAATAGGAATATCTACACCCATTATAGTCTTGTATTTTATATCCAAAGAATTATCAATTTCTATATTATTTGAGATATTATATATCTTATTAATTCCTAGGTCTATATTTGCATTCTGAAAAGCAAGAAGGGCATTTTTATATCCTTCATTAAACTTATCCTCAATTTCTTTTTTCTTAGAAATGTATTTTTCTTTTTCATTCATTAAAATATATTTCTTCTTTTCTAAAAGTTCTTGACCTTGTTTAGATAAGCTAATTGTCTTTTTTAATTTTATTAAATTACTTTTAGTAGGAAGAATATTACTCATAATTTGCCTCCATTATAATTTAGTTAATTCCTCTTTTGGAAGTATATTTAAAATCTCTAAAGCCAAATCCAAAGTCTGATTTAAACTTCTTCTTTCATCTTGAGATTGTTTAATAAATCTTTCTTCAAATTCATCTGCAAATTTTAAATATTTTCTATCTAAATCAGACAAATCGCTTTCACCTAAAACCTTAGCTAAAGCTCTTACATCTTGAGCTCTAGAATAAGAAGCAAAAATCTGGTCTGAAATTTTTTTATGGTCTTTTCTAGTATAATTTTCTCCAATACCATCTTTCATTAATCTTGATAATGAATTTAAAATATCAACAGGAGGGATTATACCTTTTTGGTATAAATCTCTAGAAAGTACAATTTGCCCTTCAGTAATATAACCTGTTAAATCTGGAATAGGGTGTGAGATATCATCATTAGGCATTGTAAGAATAGGAATTTCTGTAATAGAACCAGACTTTCCTTTAATCATGCCAGCTCTTTCGTAAATAGATGCTAAATCACTATACAAATATCCAGGATATCCTTTTCTACTTGGAATTTCACCTTTTAGAGTAGAAACTTCTCTTAAACTTTCAGCATATGCAGTCATATCAGTTAAAATGACTAATACATGATAACCTAAATCAAAAGCTAAATATTCAGCACAAGTAAGAGTAACTTTAGGTGTTAGAATCCTTTCAATACTTGGGTCATTAGAAAGATTTTGAAACATAACAACTTTAGAAAGAGAACCATTTTCTTTTAAATTATTTTTAAAATATTCAGCAGTTTCAAATTCAGCACCCATTAAACCAAAACATATTGCAAACTTTTCTTCTTTACCAATATTAGAATCAGTAATTATTTTATTTGCTAATTCATTGTGATTAATTCCACTTCCAGAAAATATAGGAAGTTTTTGACCTCTTATTAAAGTAAGAAGTCCATCAATACTAGAAATTCCAGTCTCAATATAATTCCTTGGATATTCTCTAGAAACAGGATTTATACTACTTCCATTAATATCTCTTTCTAAATCAGAATCTATTTCACCTAAACCATCTATAGGTCTTCCAGTACCATCAAAAATTCTACCTAACATATTTTCAGATAGTTTTATACTTAAAGGCCTTCCTTTTAATATAGTTTTAGTTTTATCTAAACTAATTCCATTTGTACCTTCATAAACTTGTATCATAGTAGTATTTTCATCCATGCAAATCACATTACCTAATCTGATTTCATTATTAGGTAAAACTAATTCTACTTGTTCGTTAAATACAACATTTTTTGGGGTTTTCAAATATACAATAGGGCCATTTATACCTTCTAATCCGAATATATTGGATATTCAACTTTTAAACCTCCTTCTATAAGACTTCTTTATATTCATCTTCTATATCATTTAATTTCTTTATATATTCATCTTCCATTTCATCAATTTTTCCAGATTCTATATTAGTTACTTCTTCTTTTATTCTTGGATAATTCTCAAAGAAACCAATTTCTTTTATTCTAGACATAGGAATTCCCATATTTATTAAATCATTTGATACTTCATAAATATCAACAACTAATTTCATCATTTTATATTGTTTTAATAAAGGTACAAAAGTATCAATATCAGAATTAGCATTTTGTTGTAAAAAGCCTTCTCTTATACATTTACAGATTTCTAATATTAATTTTTTAGAATCTGATAATACATCTTGTCCAACAACTTTCGCAATTTCTTGTAATTCATTTTCTTCATTTAATAATTTAACAATTTTATTTCTATAATCTAAAAAATCTTCCTCAGTATTTTTTTCATACCATTCTTCTAAATTAGAAAGATATTCACTATAGCTAATCATCCAATTAATTGCAGGGTAATGTCTAGAATATGCTAAATCTCTATCTAATCCCCAAAACACATGTACAAATCTTCTTGTATTTTGTGTAACAGGTTCTGAAAAGTCTGAACCTTGAGGAGATACAGCACCTATAATTGTTACAGAACCTTCTGTTCCATTATTATTTAAAGTTCTACCAGCTCTTCCATAAAACTCTGAAAGTCTTGAAGGTAAATAAGAAGGGAAGCCTTCTTCAGCAGGCATTTCTTCTAGTCTACCAGATATTTCTCTTAAAGCTTCTGCCCATCTTGATGTAGAATCTGCCATAATAGCAACTTGATAACCCATATCTCTATAATATTCAGCAATCGTAATACCTGTATATATAGAAGTTTCTCTTGCTGCAACAGGCATATTTGAAGTATTTGCAATTAAAATAGTTCTTTCCATTAAAGGTCTTCCAGTTCTTGGGTCTGTAAGTTTTGGAAAATCCTCTAGAACTTGAGTCATTTCATTTCCTCTTTCACCACAGCCAATATAAACAATTATATTAGCATCACACCATTTAGCTAATTGGTGTTGTAACATTGTTTTACCAGTACCAAATCCACCTGGAATTGTTGCAGTTCCACCTTTACTAATTGGAAAAATTGCATCTATTACTCTTTGACCTGTTTGAAGTAAAGTATTTGCCCTAAGCCTTTGTTTATAAGGTCTAGGAATTCTAACAGGCCATTTTTGTACCATAGTAAGATTAATAACTTCTTTATTTGGTAATTCTACTTTAGCAATTACATCATTTATAGAATAATCTCCTTCAGAAGCAATTTCTAATATTTTTCCACTAACTTTATTTGGATATAATATTTTATTTGTAACACTTTCAGTTTCTTTAACAGTACCTAATATAAAATTATATTCTACCATATCTCCTAAAGCTAAACTTGGAACAAAATGCCATTTTTTATTTTCATCTAAGTTTGAAACCTGAACACCTTTTTTTATAAAAGGTCCAGATAAGTTTTCTATTAAATTTAAAGGTCTTTGAATACCATCATAAACACTACCAATTATTCCAGGACCTAAAGATAAAGACAAAGGAGCATTAGTACTTATTACTTTTTCGCCAAGTTTCATTCCAGATGTATCTTCATAACATTGAATAGTAGCAGATTCTCCATCTAGTTTTATTACTTCACCTAATAATTTTTGATTACCTATATAGACCATATCATGCATTGCAAAATCTTCTTTACCAGTTGCAACTATTACAGGTCCGTCTATTTTAGTTATTCTCTTTGGTTCCATATATTTTCTCCTTTAAACTTGTTAGAAATGTATTATCAATTATCATATGGTTATTTTTTAAAATAAGTCCACCAATATATTTATCATCTAAAATTTCAATATTACCATAATTATTAAAATTCGTTCTATTTACATCATTATTAGTTAAGCAAATTGTTAAATTTTCTTTGCTTCCTATAAAATTAATGCTGTTTTCAAAGATTTTATTAAGAAGATTAATATATTCATCTGTATACGTATATTTAGTTAATTTATCAATACAATCATGAAAAAGCTCATTTTTTTCTTTTTCTTCTTCTAAAAGAAGTTCTTTTTTAGATTCAAGTTGTAAATCTATTATTTTTTTATTAAATTCTTTTTCTAATCTAATTTTTTCTTTATCTAGTTTTATTTCTAATTTTTTATTAAAAATATCTATTTCTTTTTCTATTTTTTTATTAGCTTTTTTATCTAATTGTTCTTTTAAATTTTCTTTATCTTTGTTTGACATATCAAGGCAAATTTCTTTAAATTTTTTTAATTTCGTATCTTCCATATTTCAAACTTGCTCCTTAATTAAGTTTTAGAAGTAAAGGCAATCTTTTTTCTTTCATCTTATCAAATTCTTGAGGTAATAATTTATAAATATCATCATTAATTACCAATATTCCTATATTAGTATCTTTATTTAAATTTTCCAAAAGATTTATAAGTTTTTCCTTTTCTTGAATTAAATTGGTTTCCATTCCAGATAATCTAAAACCAATTTCTTCTTCTTTTTTATTAAATATTCCTACAATTTTCAATTAAAATCTTCCTTTATATTTTATTTAAAATCATTATTGAGATTATTAAACCATATATAGCAATACCTTCTGCTAAACCTGCAAATATAATTGTTTTTCCAAGTAATGAAGGATTTTCACTAATTGCTCCAATAGCACTAGAAGCAACCATGGCAACTGCAATACCAGCACCAATACATGCAAGTCCTGTAGCTAGTGCAGCTGCAAGAAGACCAATATCATGATTAGATAATCCACTTTCTTCTTCAGTAGTAGAAGTATCTTGTGATTGTTGATTTGTAGTATTAGTTGCAGCTAAATTTTCTTCTGCAGTTAATGAAGCATTATCAGTAGTATTTAAATTATTAGTTTCTGCTGAAGATGTAGTATTTGTACTTGTATTATTTAATGTGTTTCTTGAACTTGCAGCATATACTGAGCTTACAAATAAACTCCCTAAAATAATCATAAAAATTAAAATTAAACTAAAAACTTTTTTTCTCATATTAAAATCCTTTCCTTTCGTAACTTATTATTTTTCATCTTCTATTGGAACATATTCTTTTCCATCTCCAGAATAAAATCTACTAAATAGTTCGTAATATTCTAGTCTTAATACTTGTATTGCAACAATTAAGCCTTCTAAAGCAATTACTATTATATTTCCAATTATATCAACAGCTATGCTTCCTGCTCCTCCAAACATATCTGATAATATATATACAGCCATACATAATCCAACATGATTTATTGCAAAAGCTGCTAATCTTACAAATGAAATTGTATTACTTGCCATACTAATTATCATTTCTATTACTTCAAATATTTTTTCTACAATTGATACATTTTCTTTGTTTTTATTTTTGCTTATAACATTTTCTATTTTTTCTTTAAACAAAATTAGTATCAAAGGTACAATAATTAGAATTAAGCTAAGTGTTAAACTTAAAATCATTTTTCCATTTAATAAAAAGCCAACAATCAGAACTAAAATAATACTATAAAAAATTAATCCTGCTAGTCCATTTTTATCAAATAAAGCTCTCGATATATCTTTATTTTTTAAACCGTTTTTTATATTAAATATCATAGCTATAATTATAAGTAATGCACCACTTCCAATTCCAAATATAAGCATATTTTGGATATTATCCATAGGACTTGGAACAAGACCTTTTATTATGTCTTCATTTCCAAATATACTACCATATAAAAAACCAAATATTATTGAAGAAATTCCACCGGCCGTTAGAATAGGGCCTAAGCTACTTTCCTTTTTCATTAATATAAGTCCAATTAATGAAATTACAAAGCCTTGTCCTACATCTCCAAACATAAATCCAAACATTAAAAAAGCTGTTATTGCAACAAAGAAAGTAGGGTCCATTTCAGTATAATTTGGAGTTCCATACATTTTTACAATAGATTCAAATGGTTTTATTATTCTATTGTTTTTTAATTTAGTAGGTGGGGTGCTTGCAACTTCATCATGATTTTTTACTATATATTCAACACCTTCTTTTTCTAATTTAGGTAATAATTCTTCTAAGTTATTATAAGGAATCCAACCTACAATATAGAAAGAGCCTTTGTTATCATGAGCCATATATTTTTTTACTTTATTTATTTTTTCTAAAAGTTCTAATTGAAGCAAATCATTTACTAAATTTCTTCCAATATCTTCTCTAAGTTTACTTAAAAGTTCTTTTCTATTTTCTATTTTTATAGATTCTTCTTTAATATATTGATTTACTTTTGTAAGTACATCTGAAGGTTTTCCTTTAAAATCTTCCGGAAGCCAAATCCTTTTAAATTTTAGAACTTTAAAATAACTATCAACTTCTTTAGATAAAGCTTCAGGAGTAAAATATATAATCCATACATTTTCTTTATCTTTATCTAATTCAATAAGTATTGCATTTATATCATTTATTTTTTTAGATAATTCTTCATAATTTTCTAAAGAAATAGTTCCGAAATCTAAAATTTATATATTTTAAATTATATAATTTTTCTAATTCAACTGGAATATTTTTTAGATGTTCTATTGGAACAATACTCTCACTTAATTTAGAAATTTCTTTTTCTTCTTCATCTATTTCATTATATAAATTATTTATTTTTTCTTCATAATCATCAATGTTAGATTTTATATCATCTAAATTTTGGCTTAAATTTATAGGTTTTGATTCGTAATTTATATTTAATTTTTCTAATAGAGATTTAGCTTTTTTATAATATTCTTTAATACTAGAATCATAAGTAAAATATGTTAGTTTCCAACCTTTTTCTAGAACTTTTAAAGCATTTTCTGGTTGGAACCCTGAACCAATTAAATTGTTTGCAATTATAAAGTCTAAGTCTTCTTCTTTACCAGTCATGCTTAAAAATTTCATTCTTTCTATCGCCAAAACATTCACCTCTTTTGTTTATATTATAATTTTTCTTTGTATATTTTCGCTAGGCATTTTATATCTTATACCTTCTATTATTGTAACTATGTTTTCTTTTTCAGTTTCTAAGATTTTAAGATAACTAATAATCATACTTAAATCAAGCATTTCATTTCTAAATGTTTTTTTACTTTTTTTATATAAAAATCTTTTAATATCAATTTCAATATCATTTTGAATAATATCTTTATAGATAGTACCTTCTAAAGATTGTTTTAAATCATCTAAGTTATTTGAATTCTCTATTTTTTTAATAATATTTAAATCAATTTTATAAAAACAATTAATTAAAATATCTTGATTAATAACTCCATAATATTTGGCACATCTATATGCCCAAAGTATATTTAATAAATCAATTTGTGTTTTTAATAAATCTTCTAATTTTTTATTTTTTCCCTTAATTGTTTTTAAAAAATTTTCAAAATAATATTTATCAAGTTTGTTTTCTCTTTCAAAGTCTGAATTACTATTAGCAAAAATATCCTTAATATTTTTTTCAGGTATTTTTTCTATAAAATCATCTTTTTTTGTTGTAGTAACTAAGGTTTTTAAATCTGTAAATAAATTTTGAATCCAATAGTTATTAGTCATATTTAAATTTAAAACAGATAAATCTTCATATAGTTTTTTAATTGTTTCTATTTTATATTTTAAAATATATTGTTCAAATATTTCCTTATTTTTTCCTTGTAAATATTTAAGTATTTTTTTAATATCGTAAATTAAAATATTATCTAAAGAATCTTCTAATTCAATTCTACTTGCATTATTTGGTAAATCTTCTAAGCTAGGTATTTTTGATTTTAGAATAATTAGAGCGTCTTTTATAGTATTTTGTTTTATTAAGTCCTCAAGGTCATCTTTTTTTAATTTTTCTGAATACATTACTTTCAATTTAGAATTTAAACTAGGACTAGTTATTGTTCCCATTATTTAAAACCACCTCTTCTAAAACGCTATTTACTATTTGGTTTTCTTTTTGCTCTTTTTCAGTCTTAAATTTGTTTATTTTTTCATTTAGTTCTTTTGAGGTTTTTTCTTTTATTAATTCTTCTTGTTCTGCTAAAGAATTTTCGAAATTTTTAGTTAAGTTTAATATTTTTTCTTGTGCTTTTGCTTCAAGAGCAACTTCTTTTGCTGTTATTTCTCCACTAATATATTTATCTATTTCTTTATTCTTTTCTTCTATAGATTTAATATTTTCTTTAGCTAAGTTATCTATTTTTAATATATCATTTATAATTTCTGTATTCACAAAACCACTCCTGACTTTAAGGTTAGTTTTAAATTTTTAACTTAAAATTTTTCATATATATTTTATTTTTTTACTTTTTGCTTGTCAATAAAATACCCAAAAAATTCACATTTTATTTGTAGAAAATAAAATTGGATAAAATAAAAAATTAAAATGTATAATTAATTTTAGACCAACAGATGATATTAAATAGGTATGAAAGTAGAAAGGCGAACAAAATAATGAATACATATTGATATACTTATAAAAGAAAAGTAAGTATGTCTAAAATATAGAACTTAAAAGTATAATAGGTAAGATAAAAGATTTTCAGAATGAAAATATAAAAATTTGATTAATTGGATTGCTTTTTAAATATAATTAATGTATAAAAAATAGAACTAGATTTACTTATTTAGAAGAAATCTAGTTCAATAAACAAAAAATAAACATATAAATATATGACTTATTCTAACGAGATTGTAGCAAAAAAAATCCCATAAGTCAACAGAAACAAGAAAAAATTAATATATTTTTATAAATCATATTTTTCTAGGTCTTTAAATGCAGGATTATATAAATTATTTCCATCAAAATCATATCTAGAACCGTGACAAGGGCAATCCCAGGTTTTATCAGTATCATTCCAAGAAAGAAGACAGCCTAAATGAGTACAAATAGGTTTAATAGCATGAATGTTACCATCATTATCTTTATAAACACCAACTTTTTCATTATTAATCTCAATAATTCCACCAGAGTTTTGAGGAATTTCAAAAAAATCTAAATTAGAAGTTTCTAGTTTTCTAAAAAGAAGAGAATTAGAAGAATCAACTAACATATTTTTAAATTCATCAATATTTTTAAGTGGCTTTAACCTATGAGAATTAAATAGATATTCATACTTATTTTCTTTTTCTTGAATTTTATCTACAATAATATTTGCTGCAACATTAGATAAAGTCATACCCCATTTTTTAAAACCAGTACCAACAAAGACATTAGGCATTAAAGAAGAATAAGAGCCTATATAAGGTAATTTATCAAGAGAAATACAATCATTAGTGTCCCATCTAAATAATATATCTGAATCAGGATAGTATTTTTTTGCTATTTCTTCTAATTTACCATAAGTTTCATTTTCAGATTTAGTATATCCTGTTTTATGACCCATTCCACCAATTAATAATAATTCTTTATTATCATAAGTTGCAGTCCTAAATGACAAGTAAGGCTCACTTGCAGAAATGTACATACCATTTCCTAAAGTCTTTTTAGGGTCAATTGCTATTAAATAAGATGTTGATTGGTACAATTTAGTAAAATAAAAACCAGGGAAATTAATAAACGGATAATGGCTTGCAATAATTACATATTTAGAACTTATTTTGGCATCTGGAGTAAAAGTTATATAATTATCACCATCATTTTTAACATCAGTAACAGTTGTATTTATATAAATTTCACCTAAATTTTCTAAAATAGATTTGCATAGACCTTCTAAATATTTTAAAGGATGAAATTGTGCTTGGTTTTTAAAACAAATACTACCTAAAGTATCAAATGGAAGAGAAGTTTTACTTACAAATTCACAATTATAATCTAAACTTGAAACAGCATTAATTTCTTTTTTTATTTTTAATAAGTCTTCTTCGCTTTTTGCATAAATATAATTGTTTTGATATTTGAAATCACAATTAATATTATTTTCATCAATAATATTTTTTATATTTTCAATTGCTTTTTCATTTACATCTAAATAATCTTTAGCAAATTTTTTACCAAATGAGTTAATTAAATAATCATAAAATAAACCATGTAAGCTTGTAATTTTACCTGTTGTGTGACCAGTTGTTCTACTTCCGATTGTAAATTTTTCTAAAATAACAGTTTTATAACCTAATTTACTTAAATAATAGGCACAAGTAACACCAAAAATTCCACCACCAATAATTGTGACGTCACAATTTATAGAGCCTTTTAAATCAGTTTTATAATCAAGATTTTTAATATTTTCATAGGAAAGCCATAAAGAATTCATGAAATTCACCTCTTTTAGTAGTATGGTCAAAAAGAGGAAAAATATTGACAAAATATAAAAAAGTTTTAAACTATATAGGGATAAAAAAATAGGAGAGAGTTTTTGTGGAAAAGGTAAAAAGAGAAGCATCAATAGATATATTAAAATGTATAGGAATGTTATTAATTATATTAGCACATTGTGGTGCACCGACTTTTATAGATGAAATAAGAAATTTTGATGTTGTTTTGTTAGTAATACTTTCTGGAACAGTAGCAATTAAATCATATGAAAGAAGTAAAAGTGGATTTAAATACATAAAGAAAAGATTAATTAGATTAATAATACCAACATATATTTTTTTAACAGTTTTATTTTTATTAGAAAAGATTGTATGCTTATTTGAACCTATATTTCCAATGGATGAAAACACAATACTTTCAAGTTATACACTAACTAGTGGAATAGGATATGTTTGGATAATAAGAATATATATATTATGTGCTATTTCTGTTGTTATATTAATGAATATAAAAAAATATAAAAAAATAATAATTATAAGCTTATTTATAATTTATGAAATATTGTATTATACAATAGGAAATTCGAATTTATTTTTACAGTATGATGTATATTATTTGATTCCGTATGGACTTTTATGTGTATATATAGGAATGCAAATTAAAAATTGGGATAATAAAAAACTATTAAAGGCTACAGCAATATTTTTATTAGTTTTTGTAATATTATTTATAGTTTTCTATATTATAAAAAATCAAATTACTAAAATAAGTGATTATAAATACCCACCAAGAGTATATTATTTAAGTTATGGAATAGGAGTATCTTTACTTTTATATTATTTAATCGATAGAAAAAATATATTAAATATAAAAGAAAAATTAAATAATAAATTAATATTATTTATAGGTAGTCATACAATGTGGATATATTTATGGCAAATATTTTACTTAAATACTTTTGCTTTTGTTAAGTTTGAAGTAAAGTGGTATGAAAAATATATTTACCTTGTAGTAATGTCAATATTAACCACATATCTTCAAAGTAAGATTGTACAAAAATTAAATATAAAAAATAAAAATGTAAAAGCAATATTCGATAGTTAAAGATATATAAAGAATAATTGATAAAAATAGTGGAAAAATGATAAATATAGTGATATACTAAGTAAGAATTAAAATAAAAAAAACAGGAGGTATAAAGATGGAAGATGAATTAAAACAAAAATTATTCAGAAATACCAAAAGTGGTTGGGAAAATACAACTGAAGAACAAAGAAAAGATATAGAAGAAGTATCTAAAAAATATATGGATTTTTTAAATAAGGCAAAAATAGAAAGAGAATTTATAACAAATGCTAAAAAATTAGCAGATGAAAATGGTTATAAAGATATTATGGAATTGGAAACTTTAAAGCCTGGAGACAAAATCTATTTTGTAAATAGAGGAAAAAGTATGTATTTAGCTATAATTGGAGAAAATTCAATAGAAAATGGAATGCATATCATAGGTTCACATGTTGATTCTCCAAGATTAGATTTAAAACCAAATCCATTATATGAAGATGGCGGATTAGCTTATTTTAAAACTCATTATTATGGAGGAATAAAAAAATACCAATGGACAACAATTCCACTTAGTATGCATGGAGTAATTGTTAAAACATCTGGTGAAAAAATAGAAATAAATATAGGTGAGAATGAAAACGACCCAATATTTACAATTACAGATTTATTACCACATTTAGCAGATGAACAAATGGAGAAAAAACTAAAAAATGGTGTTAATGGAGAAGATTTAAATCTACTAATTGGAAGTATTCCATATGGAGATAAAAAACAATCTCAAAGGGTTAAATTAAACATTTTAAATATATTAAATCAAAAATATGGTATAACAGAAGAAGATTTGACAAGTGCAGAAATAGAATTAGTACCAGCTTTTAAAGCAAGAACTATGGGATTAGATGGAAGTATGATTGCAGCATATGGTCAAGATGATAAAGTATGTGCATATACATCTTTACATGCAATGATGGAATTAGGTAATGTTAAAAATACTGCAGTATGTATTTTATCTGATAAAGAAGAAATAGGAAGTATAGGAAATACTGGTATGGAATCACATATGTTTGACTTCTTTATTTCAGAAATATTAAATAAATTAGGAGTAAATAGACCAAACTTATTAGATAAGGTATTTTGTTATTCTAGGATGTTATCATCAGATGTAGATGCAGGATTTGACCCAATTTATGCTTCAGTATCTGATAAACACAATGCAGGATTTATAGGAAATGGAATAAGCTTAAATAAATATACAGGTTCAAGAGGAAAATCAGGAGCATCTGATGCAAATGCAGAATATGTAGCTTGGGTAAGAAATGTATTAGAAAAAAATAATATAAGATATCAAGTTGCAGAACTTGGAAAAGTAGATATAGGTGGAGGAGGAACAATTGCATATATAATTGCAAATAAAGGCGCAGATGTAATAGATTGCGGTGTTCCAGTACTTTCAATGCATGCTCCATATGAAGTAACAAGTAAGTTTGATGTATATTCAGCATATAAAACATATAAAGCATTCTGGCAAGAATAGGAAAAAGGAGATTTACTCTATTAGTAAATCTCCTAAATTTTTAATTTTTCTTAGTTTTTTCATCATCTTCAGATTTGAAATCTTTTAATAAATCAATTACTGAAGAAGTAAGTTCTTTTTTAGCTTCTGAAAGTTCTTTTATTTTATTAGATAAATCAATATCTTTTTTAACATCTTCATGAGTAATAAATGGTCCATATAATAAATTTGGTTCAATTCCTAAAATATTTATACATTTTAATAAAGATTGTGTTTTTAGTCCACTTGTACCATTTTCTACTCTAGATATATATTTTACGGAAATATTTAATTTTTCTGCCAAAGCTTCTTGCGTGATTTTATTCTTTTTTCTATATTGTTTTATTAATTTTCCAAATGATTTGTCAATATCACGTTTTGTAAAAGACTCCATTTAAATCTCCCTCCACAATGATTTATGTATGCTAATAGTATAACAACGAAGCCTTAAATAATGAACACATTATTAATACGAACAAATGCATATGGAAAAATTTACTAGAAAACGACAAAAAAGTCTTGAAATCATGAAAGATATATGATAGTATCTTTTAAAACAAGGTATACTATTAGTTATACCCAAGAAACTTTAAAATTATTATAGTAAAAAAGAGGTATTATAAAATGATAAGAGATGAAGAATATACAGAGTTTTTAAAATTAATTATTTCATGTATAAGTAAAGGAGATTATTTTTCAGCTAAAGAATTATCTTACTTAGAATTAGAGAAGATGAATAAAAAACAAAAAAATAAAATGGATAATAAAAAATAAAAGAACTTATTAAAAAAGATTTTTATATTTTCTTAAGTTCTTTTTTTCTTGACAAAAGTTAATATAAGATATATTCTAGGAAAAAATAGGAGAGGTTATGGAAGAATTAACGAAAATAGAAAATTTAGATGATTATATAAAATATATTTTGTTTAAAGAAATTAACGAAAGTAAAATTGATTTATCAAAAAAAGAAATAAGTAATTGTAATTTTGAAAATTGTAGGTTTATAGAAACTAATTTTGAGTTAACTAGTTTTGATAAAGTGGTTTTCAAGGATTGTGATTTTTCTAATTCTAATTTTAGTGAAGCAAATTTTGTAAAAGTAGAATTTGTTAATTGTAAAATAATAGGGGGGAATTTTACACAAGCGAGTCTATATGAGACTAAAATTGATTTTTGCAATTTTAAATATAGTAATTTTAGTTTAGCAACTTTAAAAAATGTAAAAATGGAAGAATCAAACTTTTCAAATAGTTCTATTAGTGAAGCTAAATTAAAAAACACAATATTTAATAAAATAGATTTTACAAATTCACAAATTTTTAATACAAATTTAAATAAGATTGATTTTTCTAATTGTAATATAGAAGGGATTATAATAGGAAGAGAAGATTTAAAAGGTATGATTGTAAATGAATTCCAAGCATTAGAATTATCAAAATTACTAGGGATAATAATAAAGTAAGGTGGTAAACATATGATAAGAAAATTTAAAGAAGAAGATACAGTAAAGGTTATGACAATATGGACAAAGGGAAATTTCCAAGCACATAGTTTTATAGACAAAGATTATTGGCTTTTAAATTTTAATAAGGTAAAAGATGAATATTTAAAAAAGGCGAATACATATGTATATGTAGAAGATGATACAATAAAAGGATTTGTAAGTGTTTTAGATGATTATTATATAGGAGCTTTGTTTGTAAGAAGGGAATATAAAAGACAAGGAATCGGAAGAAAATTATTAAATTATGTTAAAGAAAGATATGATAGATTAGAATTAAATGTTTATGAAAAAAATATGGATGCTATTCTTTTTTATGTTTCACAAGGTTTTGTAAATCAGAAAATTCAAATAGATGGGGAGACTAATGAAAAAGAATATGTAATGGAGTGGAAAAAAGATTAGAAGAGGCTATATTGAGTTAGCCTCTTCTTGTGTTATATATCCATTTTCTACCATTTTTTCTAAAACATGTTTTTGTCTTTTTTTAGCTAAGTCCGGATTTACATTTGGTGAATAAGCAGAAGGAGCATTTGGAACTCCCGCTAGCATTGATGCCTCATCTAAGTTTAAATCCTTTGGTTCTTTATTGTAATATCCCATACTTGCATCATATATTCCGTAATATCCATCTCCAAAGTAACAAGTATTTACATATATAGCTAATATTTCATCTTTACTATAATTTTTTTCTAAATCAAAAGCTGCAATAATTTCACCTAACTTTCTAGAAACAGTATCTTCTTGTGAAAAGATAACATTTTTGGCAACTTGCTGAGTAATAGTGCTTCCACCTTCTCTTAATTCCCAGTTTGAAATATTTACCCAAATTGCTCTTGCGATTCCAATAGGGTCAATAGCACCATGGTCATAATATCTTCTATCTTCAACAGCTACTACAGCATTTATATAATCCTTAGATAATTCATCAAAAGGCATATAATTTTCTTTGCTTGTAATTTCATCTATACGAGTAATTAATGGTTTTTCATCTAATGCTTTTGAATATGTGCTATATCCAATTATAAAACATATAGTAAAACCTACAATTGCAACTAATAATAAAAATATAATTAATCGTTTTAATATTTTCATGGCTATCACCACCTTGAAAATATTATATAACAAAAATACAAGCATGAAAATAGAATTAATGAAAAATTAATAATATAAAATTTTTTAAAATAGCACCTTTTTATTATTTAATTAATACAATGTAAAAAAGGAGGCTTTTTTTATGAAAGTACTATTTACAAAGATGCATGGATTGGGGAATGATTATATTTACATAGATAGAATAAGAAATAAATACTTAAATCTTACTAATGATATTTTACCAAGAATTTCTAGATATTTAAGTAATAGACATTTTGGTATAGGTGCAGATGGAATTATTTTAATAGAAAGTAGTAAAATAGCAGATTTTAAAATGAGAATTTTTAATAGTGATGGAAGCGAAGCTCAAATGTGCGGTAATGGTATTAGATGTTTGGCAAAATATGTATATGAAAGTAAAATAACCACAAAAGAGGTTTTTAGTATAGAAACTTTAGCAGGAATAAAAGAGGTTAAAGTTCTAAAAAATAAAGAAGGAATAGTCGAAGAAGTGGAAGTAAATATGGGAAAAGCAAAAGTAGAAAAAGATTTGAGATTGGATGTTTCTAATACAATTATTACATTAACAAAGGTGGATATTGGAAATCCACATGCTGTTATTTTTACTAGAAATCTAGATAATTTGGATATAGAAAAATATGGACCAATAATAGAAAATAATAATAATTTTCCTAATAGAACTAATGTAGAGTTTGTAGAAATCTTAGATAGAAATTTAATAAAGTTAAGAGTGTGGGAAAGGGGCTCTAAAGAAACCTATGCTTGTGGTACAGGAGCTTGCGCTGCTGTTGCAACATGTGTTTATAAAGATTGGTGTGATAAAAAGGTAAAGGTTCTTTTAAAAGGTGGAGAGTTAAATATTAGTTATAAAAAAGATGATATTTATATGAGAGGAATTGCAACTAATGTTTTTTCTGGAATAATTGATATAGAATAGAAGAGCCTTTGTTCTAAAATTTTACTATAATTCATAAAAGTGTTATAATAATGAGTGTTAGCAAAAGCTAATGTAGATTTCTTGCTTTTTGCAAGGAAAAAACACAATCCTAAATAGGAGGAAAAATGAAATATTGGTTATTTGGAGTTATTGCTGCTACAATATTAGTAGCTGTAAGTAGTATTGCAACAATTGGAGCACTAATATATGGGGTGCTTAAATATGTGCGATAAATGAAAAATACCAAAAACAAAAATGAGACTAAAACTAGCCTCATTTTTGCTAAATATTACATATTTAATTTCTATTTTTTGGCTTCTTTTTCTTTTATCATTTCATCAATAATATCTTTTATTACAGTACGTTCATTATAAGGGTGCTTTACTCCCATATATTCTATATAAAGGTCATTTCCAAGACCAGGTAGAACTAAAATATCATCTTTATTCATCATATGAATAGCATATCTAATAGCTTCGGTTCTATTTATTATAATTTTATATTTACCATTTGTTTTCTTTAAGCCCACTTCAATATCAGCTGCAATTTTTGCAGGGTCTTCTGTACGAGCCTGGTCACAAGTAAGAATTGTAAAATCAGCAAGTCTTCCAGAAATTTCACCCATAATAGGACGTTTAGCATGGTCTCTATCACCACCAACACCCCATGTACAAATAACTCTACCTTTTGTATATGGTTTTACAGTTTCTAAAATAGATTGTAAGCTAGATGGAGTATGTGCATAATCAATCATAATTTTAAGCCCTAGTTTATTAGGTACCATTTCACTTCTACCAAAAACACTAAAATGGTTTAATCCATTTTTTATATCTTCATATGTTACATCAAAGAAACTACAAATAGCAATTGCGCCTAAAGCATTATATGCCATGTATTTTCCAGGTATTGATACTTCTACATTTTTTTCATAATCTTTAGTTATTAATGTAAATGAAACAGAATGGTTAGTATATTCAAAATCTTTTGCCATGAAATCTGCTTTATTTTCTACACCAAATGTAACAATGTTTTTATCAGGTAATAAAGAAGGTATCTTTTTTGTATATTCGTTATCTACGTTTACAACACAATTTTTAGATATTTTTAGTAATGAAAGTTTTGCATTAAAGTAATCTTCCATTGTTGGGTGTTCATTTGGACTAATATGGTCTTCACTTAAGTTTGTAAATAATGAAACATCAAAGTCACAGCCAACAACTCTATCTAATTTCATTGCTTGTGAAGATACTTCTAAAACAACGATATCCACATTTTCTTTAACCATTGTATCTAATGTTTTTTGTATTTCATAACTCTCACCAGTAGTTCTATCATTTATTTTTAATTGTTTGTCACCAATTAGAGTTTCAATACTTCCAACTAATCCAACTTTATAACCATGTTTTTCTAGAATTGATTTAATCATATATGTAGATGTTGTTTTTCCCTTAGTTCCAGTAACTCCAATAATTTTTAATTTCTTGGAAGGGTTATCATAAAGATTACAACTACATATTGCGAGATTTTTTCTAATATTATCAAGTTTTATAAAAGTGATATCATTATAATCTAATGAATTTAAATCCACATCTTTTTCAACGACAACAGCGGTTGCACCGTTTTTTACAGCACTTTCTATAAAGTCGGTTCCTTTTAATTTATAGCCTGTTATTGCAAAAAAAAGTCCATTTTTTTCTATTAATCTGGAATCAGATGATATATTTGTTATTTCAATATCTAAATTACCTTTTTTATCAATAATATCTATATTTTTTAAAACATCTCTTAGTATCATAATTTGCCTCCTACAAAATTTCTAAAGATATTATACTTTAGAGATTTTAACTTGTCAAACCACAAAAATAAAAAGCCCCAAACATAAAGAATGAGGCATATGACCAATATTTATTAGTCATAGTTTTATTTCTATTAGACATATTATTGCTAATAGTGCAAAGTTGAATGAGAAAAAGCCAACTACAAAGTCATTAATAGTTATTTTATTAATAATAAAAATAATAATTGAAATGACTAAGACTATTTTAGATGCTTTTTTTAACTTTTCCATTATATTCTCCTTTGATATAAAACAAAGACTATAATAAAAGTATACTACAAATTTACATAAAAGTCAAAAATGTAATATAAATAAAAAACTTACTTGTTTTCGACTACTTTCGACACAATTAATTAACATAATATAGTATAATTATAACAGAGGTGGTAAATATGAATATAAGAAATATATATAAAAAATCTCTACAAATGATAAAAGAAGTAAAAAGCAAAAAAGAATACATAGAATTAATAGATAAGGAAAACTTACTTAGTGTTCCAAGTTTAGAATACATAAGCGGAAAAGGATTTAATAATCTAATAAGAGAAGTTCAAAAATCTGATGACACACTAAACGATATAAAAAGTCTACAAAATATACTGAATAGACAAGAAAAAGACAAAAATAAAAAACCTTGATAATTATTGAAATCAAGGTTTTTGTTCGTGAACCAAAACTTGACAAAAACAAACTTCTTTTTCTTGGTTAATGGATTTGTTATAAAATATAAAATAAAGTAACTTAAAATATAATTTTATAGCAATAATGATAAGATAAAGTCGAAAAAAGTCAAAAAAATAAAAGTTTTTCGACTTTAAACAGAAAAACTTTACAAGAAATAAGAAATATGGTATCATTATTAAAGAGGTGAAAGCTATGATAAAAAGAGAATTGTATTTAAAGAAAATAAGAGATTTATATGATAGCGAACTAATAAAAGTAATTATGGGAATAAGAAGATGTGGGAAATCTGTATTATTAGGACAAATAATTGAAGAAATAAAAGAAAGAGGAATAAAAGAAGATCACATTATATATATAAATTTTGAAGATTATGATTTTATAGAATACACAGAAGCTAGAAAATTTAATGAGTATGTAAAAAGTAAAATAAAAGATAAAAATAAATATTATTTATTTTTTGACGAAATTCAAAATGTTCAAGATTTTGAAAGAGTTATAAATTCATTTAGAGCAACTATGAATGTTAGTATTTTTATAACTGGCTCAAATAGTAAACTACTATCAGGAGAACTTGCAACAGTTTTAACAGGCAGATTTGTGAGTATAAAAATGATGCCATTTACTTATTCCGAATATTTAGAATTAAAAAAAGAAAAAAATGAAAAAATGACAGATAAGGCTCTTGAGGAATTCATTGAGTGGGGAGGAATGCCATTAATTTATAATACAAATAACGACATGGAAAGAAAAATGTATTTAAGAGATTTATACAATGCAATTATTTTAAAAGATATTGTAGAAAGAAACAACATAAAAGATATTAGTTTATTAAATAGGATAATACAATTTATGATGGAAAATATAGGTGAAGTATTATCATCAAATTCAATTGCTAGATATTTAAAAAATGAGAAGATAAGTACATCTGTAGATACAGTTATGAATTATATAGATTATATTACAACATCATCCATATTCAATAAGGTAAATAGATATGATATAAGAGGAAAAAATGTAATGGCAACACTTGAAAAATATTATTTGACTGATTTAGGGTTACTTACATTAAAAAGTTCACCAATCGAAAAGAAAATAGGTGGAAGATTAGAGAATATTGTATATAATGAACTAATTTCAAGAGGGTATGAAGTATATATAGGAAAGACAGAAAAAGGAGAAATAGATTTTGTAGTAGATAAATTTGGAGAAAGAGAATATATACAAGTAGCAGATTACTTATCAAGTGATGAAGTTATCAAAAGAGAGTTTGGAGCATTTAAATATGTAAATGATAATTTTCCCAAATATGTTATAACAATGGATAAGATTAATTATAGTCAAAATGGAATAATACATTTAAACTTAGAGGATTTTTTATTGGGAAAAACAAAATAGAAATCAAAAATAACATACTAATATTTGTATAGTAATGTTATTTTTGATTATATATGTTCGTTTAATAATGCTTTGGTGAGCCAAAACTTAACAAAAACAAACTATATTTTCCTTAATTATGGCTTTATAATAAAATATCAAACGAGACAATTTTGTAAAAAGAGGATAATAAAATTAGAAAATGAAGTAATTAATTTGTTGTAAAAAAACAAGTATTTTGTTATAATATAAATAGTTTAAATAAAGGCAACTGCAATCCAATTGACTTAGATGATGGATAGTTCATAAATAGGATAATATTTAGGGAGATGATAAGGATGAGTAAAAAAATATATACAATAAATGAGATAAAACAAATTTTAAAAAAAATATTAGAAAATATGCCTGTGTATAGTGTAATATTATTTGGTTCTTATGCGAAAAATTTAGCAACAGCAAATAGTGATTTAGATTTAGTAATAGATACAAGAGAACAATTAATGGGATTCAAATTGTATAGCTTGATTACAAAAATAGAAGAAGAATTTAATAAAAATGTAGATGCTTTTGAGAAATCAGAGATTATAGAAAATTCAAAAATAGATGAGGAAATAAAGAAAACAGGAGTTGTGGTTTATGAAAAATAAAGAATATATGTCTTTTATAAAAATGATAGAATATATAGATAAAGCTATTAAATATGTAAATGGTTATGATTTTAAACAATTTTGTGATGATGAAAAAACAGTAGATGCTACAATATTTGCAATAAGTCAAATAGGAGAATTAGTGAAAAATATTTCAAAAGAAACTATGGATAAATATGGTGATATAGAATGGAATATGATAAAAGGTTTAAGAAATAGAATAGTACATGATTATGAAGGAATAAGTTTAAAAAGTATATGGTATGTTATAGAGAATGACCTTATAGAGTTAAAAGAAAAAATACAAAATATTTTAGATAAAGAAAAAAATAATAGTTAATAAAAAAGTCTTATACTAACACTGTATAAGGCTTTTTTGGTGAGCCAGGAGGGTCTCGAACCCCCGACCCCAGGCTTAGAAGGATTTTACTCTTTTTTCCTAGTAGTCTTTATTAAGATTAGATGAGTTTAATATATCACAAGTGGCTGTAAGCATTTAAAAGAAAAAAACGTAAAAATATTGAAAAATAAGGAATCTAAAAAATACAAAACTTTTGACAATTTGTTAGAGTTTTGTTAGAGAAATTTTAAAAAGCAAGTATCTAATCACTATATATAAATTTATAAAAAATGGAGATGTTAAAATGATATATTTTATAATAGGTTTAATTGTTGGGGCTAATATTAGCCTCTTTTTATATGCCTTGATTTTAGCTGGATCAAGAGAAGATAAAATAATGGAAAAGGAGGTTAATCGTGAATGAGGAAAGTAAAAATAATTATTATGCAATCATACCGGCTACGGTTAGATACAACAAAGATTTAAAACCTAACGAAAAACTACTATATGGAGAAATTACTGCACTTGCTAATTCAAAAGGTTTTTGTTTTGCAAGCAATAGATATTTTGCAGAATTATATAAAGTAACTATTCATACAGTATCGCAATGGATAAGCCATTTAGAAAAATTAGGATATGTAAACATAGAATTGATTAAAGATGATAAAAAAGAAATTAAGGAAAGAAGAATATATATTTCTGATACACCCTATATACAAAAAGATACATACCCCTATGTATTAAAAAGTACATACCCTATATACAAAAAAGTACAGGATAATAATATAAACATTAAAATAGATGATTTATTTTTATTTATTATAAATAATAGCGAAAAAATCTCAAATGAATTTTACAGTATTATAAAGCATTTAGAATTTAATTATACAACAGATATTTTATCAATTATGAAAGAAGATAAAATACAAATGATAAAAGAAATAATTTATACACTATATTCACTATATAATACTAATTTTAAGTATATATTACCAAAAATAAATAGAGATGAATTAATTAATATTTATATTATCTCAAAAGAACATAATCCTAGTGATTTCTTGAACTATTATAAAATGGCTATAATCAACAAATATGCAAAAAATACAACATAAGAGGTGATTTTTAATGTTTGAAGATTATATGAATAATTTTAACAATATTATAACTTCATTTTTCTATATTGCATTTATATCAATACTTGTATTATTAGTAGTATTATTAGTAATTTCATTGTTATTACTTATACTAGGATGCCTTATAAAATCACAAACATTAAAATCGAAATTTCTAAAAACAGTACCATTTTTGATGATTGGTATTTTTTTTATACTTTTAATTCCCATTTTATATGTACGATTTAAAGGTATGATCTGATGTGTGTTATATATAAATAAGCCCTATCAAATTGTATAGGAGATGATAAAATATGAATTTAAGTAAGAAAAAAATTTTAAGTAAATTATCTGCAATAGGCACAACAATTACTCTATTTGCAATTAAGGCCAACATGGTCTTTGCTGCTGAAACAGGTAATAGTGGAATTGGAACAGCGGAAGTACAAACAGCAACAGAAAATATAAAAAGAGTTATTACTTCAATCGCTATGCCACTACGGTGGTGTTTTAATTTTTGCAAGTGTAGTAGTTGCTGCAATTAAAATGATTGCAAATTCTAATAATCCTCAAAAAAGGTCAGAATCAATAGGTTCACTTGCTTGGATATGTGGTGGAGGGGTAATACTAGGTGCCAGTTTAATTATAGCAGGAATTATTATAAATATTGCAACAAACAACAGTGGAAACTTACTTGGTAGTTAGGTGGTGGCTTATATATGCGAATATTTAAAGTACCATTTGACTTGAAAAGAGAAGAAAAAATCTTTGGTGGATATTTAAGTTTAAGACAAGTAATTTATTTAATGCTATCTGCATCAAGTTTATCGTTTTTAGCAACACCACTACCCATACCAATAAAAATAATTATTATTAGTGTAGTATCAATATTTTTTATACTTTGTGCCTTTTTAAAAATAAATGAACAATACTTTGATAAATTATTTTTTTATGCTTTTAAATATGTCTTTCGTAAAAAAATCTATTTATATGAGAGGTGTGGCAAATGATAGTTATGATTATATTTTTAGTTTCAAGTGTATTGTTCATAATTGGAACTGTTATCTATGTTAAAAGAAAAGATAAAAGAAATATTACTACTTCTCCACTTCCTAATGCAGGAATAAAAGAGAAAAAAGCAGATAGAAAAAAGGATAAGAAAAAATTATCAAATATATTACAGATAAAAATAAAAGATAACATTATTTGTCTAGGAAATAGATATTCTATTGTTGCAAGTTTAGGTAGTATTGATTATAATATACTATCTTTTAATGAGCAAGAAAGTGTTGAAGATGTGCTAATCCAAACTGCTCTTTCAATAGATTCTGCAATTCAATTTTTTTCTACAACTGAATATATAGATACTTCAAATGTAATTAAGAAAATTAAAAGTAATAGATTCGATAATGAACTCATTAAAGAATATCAACAAAATTTAGTCCAATATCTATATAATCTAATGGAAAGTAACAAAGTATCTATCATAAAAAATTATGTAATTATTTCTTATGATGGACTTTATAAAAATGCTATAAATGAATTAGATAGAAAATATCTTTTATTAAGAAATAATCTATTAAGGGCTAAAATTACTTGTAATATACTATCCCAAAATGAATTATATAATTTAATTTATCGTGAATTAAACAAAAATTCCACTTTAAAAATAGATAACTTTTTACAAGGAGGTGAGAAATTATATGTTGGTAAGAAAAGAAAAAAAGAGAAAAAAACAAGAAATAAAAGAAGAAAAAAACATATTCAAAAACATTCCTAATTTAACAGATGTGTTGCTTCCAGAAGTATTAGAAGAAAAGAAAGATTATTTATATCTTGGATATGATAAATATTCTAGGATTTTTGTAATGACAATATTTCCAACAGATACATGGATTGGTTGGCTTGATGAATTATTTAGCATTGGAAATATAACTATTTCAATAAAAGTTGAACCAGTACCTAGTGGAAGTGTTATTACCCAATTAACAAAAAAATTAGTACAAGCACAAAGTGAGTACACAACATATTCTAAACAAGGTAATATATTGCATTTACCAGCATTAGAAAAAGAAATAATAGACTTGGAAGATTTAAGAATGTTGATACAGACTAATCAAGACAAATTATTTTTTGCAACTATTTTTATTACTTTAAATTCTGAAAATTTGACAGAATTAAATGAAAAGACAAAAATTTTAGAATCAGAACTAAGTAAGAAAAATGCAATGATAAGGACATTAAATTTTAGGCAATTAGAGGCTTTTAAGACTGTTTTGCCATTAGGAGAATTACCTTTAAATAATTATGAAAGGAATATGGTCGCAGGTGGTATATCTACATTGTTTCCTATATCAAATCCTAATATTTCGCATAGTCAAGGTGCATTTTTAGGAAGAAATCTATCAACTAATGCTCCAGTATATTTCAATGGATTTATTGGACCTCCTGAACTACCTAACCCATCTGTTTTTATTTGTGGAATACCTGGAAGTCGGTAAAAGTGTTTCTATGAAAACTCTTACTGCAAGAACGATTTTAACATATAATTGTAATTCGTTTTATATAGATGTTGAAGGTGAATATTCTAAATTATGTCAAAGGTTAGGTGGAAAAGTTATAAAAATATCACAAGGTAAACCAAGTGGAATAAATCCATTCGAATTGGAACCTGACTTTAATGGTAAATATGAGTTTTTAAATATAAATGAAAAGGTATCTGATATTAGGGCATTACTTTCAACAATTACAAGAAATTATATGTTTAGGACATTAAATTCAAATGAAATGACGGAAATAGAAATCGTAGTAAATGAGATATATAAAGATAAAGGGATTACAGAAGATGTAAATTCATTATACCAAGAAAATGACGGAAAAATTGCAAATAATAAATATGTTGTAGGTAAAGTAAAAAAGAAAATGCCTACACTAACTGATTTTCAAAAGAGACTAGAAGAAAGAGATAAATGCCCTGAACTAGCAGAGTTATTAATTTTATTTCTAAAAGGTAATTCAATGGGATTTTTCGATTGTGAAAGTACCATTACAGCATCAACTGATATTATCTGTTTTGATTTAAGTGAAATAAAAGATGAGTTTACAAAATTATATTCCTCTGTTGTAGTTTTAAATTGGGCTTGGCAGAAATTTGTACTAAAAAATAAAGATAAGAACAAAATCATAAATTGTGATGAAGGTTGGTATTTTTTAAAATATAAAGAGGCTGCGAATTTTTTAGCAGATGTTGGTCGTAGAGGTAGAAAATACCACACAGCACTCTATATAGGAAGCCAATTTATTGATGAATTTATTCGGAAATGAACAAGGAAAAGCAATTATAAATATATGCCCTACTAAATTTATATTTAAACAAAATAGTGGTAATGTAGATGAAATAGTTGACTTTTTCCATTTAGCAGATGGTACAAAACAATTTCTGACAACTGCTGAACCAGGAGAATGTGTTATGAATATAAATAATAATGTTACTGCAATAAAATTTGAAGTTATGGAATATGAAAAACAGTTTGTATTTACTTAAAAAATATATGTGTTCTTAAAATAATTTATTGCCCTTTTAGTTAGGAGGGCTTAAATGAATAAAGTTTTAAAAAGTGTTGTAATGATTCTTGCAATTCTTTTTTTATTATCTCCTTTTTCTTTTGGAGCAGATGAAACAGACTTTAAAGAACAAATAAAATCAGAGGACGGCTCTTTGTTTGAAAAAATCATAGCCGAGTGCATACGGTGGAATTGCACAAACAATATTTGATTTTGCAACTTCTGATGAGATGAATGTTGGATTTAAAGATTATGATGAATTAATATTTAATAACAGACAAAGTAATGATAGTTTATCCCCATTTACTACTGAATTATGGAATAAAACAATGAACTGGTATAGGATATTTGCAATAATTTCCGGAATTCTTATTTTAATTGCAGTATTCATTTTAGCATACAAAATAATGAATGCTGGTATGAACAGTAGTAAAAGAAATGAAGCAAAGGACAACCTTATGAGACTATGCTTTGGTGGTATTGCAATAGCACTTGCCCCATTATTTATCAGGTTTTTACTATTCTTAAATAATAGTTTGGTAAATTTGCTTGTTACTGCCGCTAATAGTGGTACATTAGATGCTAAACTCGGTGAAAGTATGCTAACCTCAATAAAAACTGGAAATGCAATTACAACTGCACTGGTTATTGCAATGTTTATATATCTTTTTGTAAAATTAAATATTAAATTTATTATTAGACAATTTACAATCATCATATTTACTATATTTACACCAGTTGCTGCTGGATTATGGATTATAAATAGAAATGTAACTGCTGCTATGATATGGTCAGGTCAAATTATCATGAATATATTTATGCAGTTTATTTATTGTTTTTTATTTTTGATATATCTTGCATTTCTTCCAAGTGGTGGTGGTTGGGCAGTTTCACTAATTTGGGCTATGATGATACTTCCACTAGCAGATGCTTTGCAAAACTGTTTGCAAGATTTAACAAGTCGTATTGCTGGTGTTGATAATGAAATGATGACAAATAGAGGTTTAGGTATGGGTGCTGCTATTGGATATAGTTTAGGAACTATCAAAGAACAATTTTCTACCCCAAAATCTTCAAGTAATCAAAATGCTTCAAATGGTAGTAATTC
Organism: uncultured Clostridia bacterium; assembly: GCA_944387565.1. Lineage (GTDB taxonomy): Bacteria > Bacillota > Clostridia > TANB77 > CAG-508 > CAG-269. Next base: position 106,522 of record CALXFJ010000001.1, read on the forward strand.
ATCAGGTAGTGGATTTAGTGGAATTGTAAGTAGGGCTAAAAATATAATAAATCCTACAAGTAATCTATCAGCAGAAAAAGATTATAACGGAAATGTAAATCCTATAAGAAATGTAGTGCCTAAAACAAAAGAAAATAACCAAATTATAGTACCTAAATCAGATAATAAAAGTATCTCAAATGAAAACAATAATTCTAAAAGAAATATAGCAGGAAATGTTATAAAAGCAGGAGCAAAAGCAACAAAAGGCTATCTTTCAATAGGTGCAAAGATGGCAGAAGGTAACTGGAATACAAATCAAAATAGGAACAACAATAAAGTTAAAAGTACAATGCAACATACAGAATACATAAGCAAAGTATCCAATAATCAAGAAGCACAAAAGAATTTGGGTGATGAAAATGGCTCTTAAAGATAAAGCAAAAGATATGACAAAAAAGAAAATTAAAAAGTTAGTATTTAAAGTAATCAAGCCATTTTTACCATTTATAATAGTCATTGTAGGAATTGTTTTAGCAGTATGTACTGTTGTAGATTCATTATTTACTACTGAGGAAGATATGCAGGTAGCAGAACAACTTGCTAATGATAATTATGAAGAACAATATGCACAATGGCTACACGAAAAAGAAAATTCTCCAACAAGTATAATAAACGGTAATGGGCTAGTTCCAAAAGGAATGTTTACATGGCCAATCCCACGGCTATACAAAAGTTACTTCTGTATTTGGTATGAGAACACATCCAATTACAGGTGTGTATAAATTACATAGTGGAACAGATATAAGTGCACCAGTTCGGAGCAAATTTTGTAGCAATGGCAGATGGTACAGTAATAAGAGCAAATTATAATAATGCTTATGGAAATATGGTTATGATTGACCACCGGAAATGGAATTGTAACTTTGTATGCCCATCGGCTCTGAAATATTAGTTACTACAAATCAAATTGTAAAACAAGGACAAGCAGTATTAAAGGTTGGTTCAACAGGTTATTCTACTGGACCACATGCACACTTTGAAGTTAGAATAAATGGTAATTATGTAGATCCAATGACATATTTTGAAGGAGGTGATTAAAAAATGGTTCTTATTTTTACGGGAAAAGAACAATTAGATAAAGACTTAAATAAAAAAATCCCCAATAGTCGTGTTGTTTATTATCCTGATTATGTATTAGAAGAAAAGGAAGCGACAGCACTAATTATTACAGTTCAACCAAACAAGTTTAACTTTAAAGATTTTCTTTTTAAAGTAAGACAAAAAGACATACAAGTTATTCTTATTTTAGAAAATTCAAAAGTAAATGAGTTAAAAGATGCTTTAATTTTAGGAATTTATGATATAGTTTTTGATCCATTTACTTTGGATGATGTATGTAATAAATTAGAACATCCGTCATCATTTTCTAAAATTTCATCATATATAAAAGAAATATTAGAATTAGATAATATCTAGTTCTTTTTATTTTTTGGAAAGGAGGTAAAAAATTTTGAGCAAAAAACTAAAAAAGTCCATTACAATACTTACTATCATCATATTAGTTATAATAGCAGTAGTTTCAACCTTTTTTATTGTAAAGTATTTTATAAATAAAAAAGAAATAGATACTACCACTGAATACTATACAGAAGATAAAATTCAAGATAGATTAACTAATGATGATGGAAATGTAACAAAAGAAGATTTGACATTAAAAATCAATGGAGAAACAGTTTTTGGAGTTATAAATATTCCAAAAATAAATTATGAAGGATTAGTATATGAAGGGACTAATATTGAAACATTAGATAAAGGCATTGGACATTTTGAAAATTCTCCATTCTTAGAAGGCAATGTCTGTTTAGCAGGACACAATTATAGTGGCGTTTGGAAATATTTATATACTTTGCAAAACGGAGACAAAATAACTTATACGAGTTTTTTAGGTACGAAAGAATATGAAGTAAATAAAGTAGTTCAAGTAAATGCTACTGACTGGACTTTATTAGAAGATACTGATGATAATATTTTAACATTAGTGACTTGTGTTAAAAATGAGCCAAATTTAAGGTTTATAGTTCAAGCAATAGAATGTAAATAAAATTTTCTTTACTTGACCATTGTCAAAACTAGATAAAAGGTGTTACCCTTAAATATAATAAATTTATAAATGAAAGGGTGATGTCTTATGAATAGAAAAAAGAAAATTTGTATAGTTATAATTATTGTTTTAACTTTTGTTATTTTAGGCAATCTATTATTATTCTTTACTAAAAAAGACATTAAAGTAGCAAAAAATCAAGAAAATCAACTACAAGACGAAAATATCGCAACAGAAAATTCTATAAATAATGTAATAGATGAAAATACGATAACTCAAAATGAAATATCTGAAAATACTGCTATTACAGAAACACAAGATACTGTGGCTAATAGTAATGTAAATGATACTAAAAAAGTTACAGTAGAAAGCACACCAAAAGTTGCTCAAAATAGTAAAAGTCAAGTAGCAGTTGTTCCTAAAAAGGAAACTGTAACTGAAACACAAGTTGCTGAAAAGCAAGAGACACAAGAAAATAAACAGGAAGAACCAAAAGAAGAAAATTCTTCACAAGTATCTCAAACAAATGTAGAAAAATATGTAAGAAATGATAGTATGATTAGTAGAATAAAACAAGTAATCCAAAATAATGAAACACAAGATATGAAAACATTTGGATATAATATAGTTGTAGATTCTTCAATTAAAAATCAAACAAATCAATTTACATTCACAGAAAGCAGAGTAATAAATGCTATAAGACTAAAATTTGGAACAATAAGAATCTATGCTGAAGATTATTACTATAACGGTCAACTAATCATGACAGAATGTTACATATTATAGATAAAAGCACTTTAATAGGTGCTTTTTTAAATACTTAAATATAGTGTTTACTTTTATGCCCTTCAAAATTTATTATAGGAGGAAATTTATATGGTAAAGAAATATGCAAAGAAAAGTATAGCACTATTGCTAGTTTTATTAAGTTTATTATCTGTATTTTCAAATTTAGTATTGGCCGCAACACCAATAAACTCTGCTTTAATTAAAAATGGTGGGGATTGTGGCTATCATTTACAATTTTGGGATAGTTCACAAAATGCTTGGTCCTATGTAAAAACAACATATGTATATTATGAGGAGGGTGGAAAACAGTATCCTGCATATTGCTTGCAATCAGACCTTCCAGGTGTAGGAACTGAACCAGAGTATAGTGTAAATGTGAATGATGTAATCAATGATGTTCGTATATGGAGAGTAGCAATTAATGGTTATCCATATCAAAGCCCACAAAGTATGGGGTTAGAAAACCAATATGATGCGTTTGTTGCAACTAAACAAGCAATTTATAGAGTCTTAGATGGTAGAGATGCTAATACTTTTTATAATGGTGGAGATAGCAGAGGTCAAGCCATAAAAAATGCTATTGTAAGATTAGTAGACATTGGTCGCAACGGAACACAAACACCTGTAAACACAGATGTTACAACAAATAAAGTTGGAGGATTTGTAGAAGATGGAGATTATTATTATCAAGAATATTCTATAAATAGTCCAGTAGAAACATCTGAATACACCATTACTGCTACAAATGGATTACCTAATGGTGCCCAAATTACAAATATGTCAAATAATGTTCAATCAACATTTAGTGGAAGTGAACATTTTAAGGTAAGAATACCTAAATCAAGTCTTTCTAATGATATAAATGTAGTAATTGCATTACAAGCAAAATGCAAGGTTTATCCAGTTTTCTATCGGAAAGACAACTGTTCCTGGAACTCAAGACTATTTATTGACATATGATCCGTTTGGAGATGTTGCAGGTCGTGCTGACTTAAATGTAAAAACAAATACAGGAAAAATAAAAATAATTAAAAATGATGAAGATACAAATGAGCCAATTCAAGGGATTACATTCCAATTAAGTAAACAGGATGGTACAGTAATTGCAAATGCTACTACTAATGAAAATGGAGAGGCTACATTCCCTAGCCTATATCAAGGAAATTATATATTAAAAGAAATTGCTACAAATGATAATTATATATTGTCTAATGCTGAATTTGATGTAAATGTAGAGTTTGATAAAACAACTACAAAGACAATTACAAATGAACACAAAAAAGGAGATTTGACTGTCTATAAAGTAGATAAAGACAATAACCGAATTGCCTTAGGTGGTGTTACTTTTGATTTATATAGTGAAGAATTTGACAAAGTTATTGGCACTTATGTTACAGATGAAAACGGAGAAATCCATGTAAAAGACCTTAGAACAGGTAATTACAAATGGCAAGAAAAAGAAACAAATAAATGGTACAACTTGGCCGAAGATACAACAACAGAAGTTGTATGGGATAAAGATACAGCAAATACTATCGAAAATGAATTAAAGAAAGGTCAAATTCGTGTAATCAAAGTAGATTTAGATAACAATGAGGTTAGATTGGAAGGTGTCGAGTTTGAAGTATTAGATAAAGACGGCAATGTTTTAGAAAAAATCATCACTGATGAAAACGGTGAAGCACTAACAAAAAGATACCCTATCAGAGACTTTTCTGAATTAACTTTAAGAGAAGTAAAAACACAAGAGGAATATGTACTAAATGAAGAACCTCAAACAATAGAGTTAACGGAAAATGAAATCACAAATGTTAAATTCACCAATGAAAAAATAAAAGGATTTGTTGAAATTACAAAAGTAGATTCAAAAGATAAAGATAAAAAATTAGAAGGTGCTGAATTTACTCTATATAATGAAAATGATGAATTAATTGATACTTTAATTACAGATGAAAACGGAAAAGCAACAAGTGATGAACTAGTAAAAGGAAAATACTATCTAAAAGAACTAGATACAGGCTCTGTTTACTATTTATTAAATGAAAATACCTATGAATTTGAAATTGTAAACAATGGAGAAACCGTACCAGTAGAAATAGATAATGAGCCAACAGATATTACAGTAGATGTTGACAAAGAAGGTACAACAGAAATCAAACCAGGAGATGAAGTAAATTATACCTTTACAAATGTTGCAAATAACTCTAATGTTTACCTAGAAAATTTCAAATGGTATGACTATATTCCAACAGATTATATAAGACTTCAAACAATGACAACAGGTACATGGAATCAAGATTTAACTTATGATATTTACTATAAAACAAACAAAACAGAAGATTATGTATTATTTAAAGAAGATTTAAGTACACAAGAAAATTATAATTTAGATTTTACAACAATAGATTTAGCAGAAGATGAATATATAACAGAAACTTGTTTTGACTTTGGGAAAGTAGAAAAAGGATTTAGAGAAGCAACATCTCCAACTATGCAATGTCAATCATTAGATACATTAAAAGATGGAGATACTTTTACAAATCATACAAAAACAGTAGGTATTTATTATGGTGTAACTGCTGAAGCAGACAGTAAATGGACTACAATTACACACATTCCTGAAAAGCCTACTTGTGAAACATTACCAAAGACAGGAAAATAAAAAAATATATAAATTCTTTATTATTTGCCCTTTAATATAATTATAGGAGGAATTTATTTATGGAATTTAAAATTACAGAAGTTAGAATCTTTAAAATTAAACAAAGGGGAGCATTATTAGGTTATGCAAATATAGTAATCAATGATTGCTTTATTATTAGAGGAATACGTATATTAGAAAACCAAAGAACTGGAAGGTTTGTTGCAATGCCTTCTCGTAGATTGCCAGGAGAAAAAAGAGCATATAAAGATTTATGCCATCCATTAAATCAAGATGTGAGAAATTTAATTACAAAAGAAATATTTAATGCTTATGATAAATTAGAGGAAGAATAGTAGATAAGTCCTTTATTTGCCCTTACTTTATAAGAAAGGACTTTTTTTATGATTTTATCAGATAAGTTATATAATGAATTATTAAATTTAGGAAAAGATATAGAAAAAATTACAAAATCCAAAAGTGTAAATGATATTCAAATGGAAAATTTTTTGAGAAATTTAGAAAAAAGAAGATATAACATTTTAAGTGAAATAAAATTATACAATAATACAGTAGAATATAAGACAGATAAAATAAAAAATATTAGTTACGAATATAAGGCTGAAGTTATAGATAATACATTGAAAATATATATACCTGAACCAATGCCATCATATAGAAATTTAAAAACACATGCTTATAAAAATATATTACTAAATATAACAGAAGTAACTAAGCCATATCAAAATATGTTTAGTGAAAAAGTTTTTGTATATATTAAAATATTTGACAATATCAAGGGTTGGGATATCGACAATAAATTTATAAAACCAATATTTGATTCTTTAATTGCAAATAAAATTATAGAAGATGACAATATTGATGAAATGTTTTATGCTGCAGGTGGTGCTTTTTCAAATGAACCACATACGGAAGTTTATATTACTAATATAAAAAATGCTGAAAATCTTTTTAAAAATGTATTAGATGAAAATGTCTTTTTTTCTGATTTTTAAATCTTGAAAATTAGGACATTTTTTTATTTTAGAAAACACTTATATTTCAATACTTCAAAGCATTTGAAATGACATTTTAATCTCGGCTGGATAGGTGTGTGAGAGCGTGAGCTATCACATTCCTAGCCAAAGTTCTGTATATGAAAATTATTTGTAAAGGTGGTGATTATTATTAAAAGTATTTTTCCAAAGAATGAAAATGAAATTGAATTAGTAAGATTTATTGGTCGCTTTCAATATCTATCAAATAAAGATGTAAAATATTTCTTTAATGATACCTATTATCCTAAAAGAATTGCTAAGTTAATTAGAAACAATATTTTAAGAAGATATAAAAAATATTTAGTTCTAGCAGAAAATGGACAATATTTTATGAAAATAATAGGACAGAAAGCATCACAATTAAGATATGACAAAAAATATACAGATAGGCTAAAATTTATAAGTCATTTAGCAGCATTATATAATAAAGACACTAAAATATCATTCACCCCATCTTTTGAGATTAAAGATAAGACAGCCTTTACAGAAAGTTCAAGAAAATTTATAGGAATTTTAAATATATTTGGTGTAAAATATTTAACTTATCATATATCGGAAGAACATACAGAAAAATATATAAGAGCAGTTATATTTGATCTTCAAAAAGAAACAAATTATAAAAATATTTTAATACTTGTAAACGATATAGATAGAATAAATTTAAAAGATTTTGCATTTGGTTTTAATTCTGTTATCATATCAAATGATACAGATGAGGAATTAGAAAAATTAAAATATATAAACCAAGTAAATTGGCCCCAAATAATACAAAAATTATATAAAAACACGGTTCATATATCAGAATATAATTCTTGTGATTATACAAATAACAAAGACAAATACATTAGCACATTTTATTTATTAGATGCTGAAAAAATAAATAGAATAAAAGTATTTTTACAAAGTAATGAAAGAAAACAAGCAGATATCGTTTGTAGTCAAGAAATAGTAAATTTATTAGGAAAAGAACTACCACTTGCAAATTATAAACTTATTAATATATCTGATTTCATAGAAAAAGATATAAAAGTTTATGGCTAAAAAGATTTTTCTTTATGTATCAATTTTTGTAATTTTTATTTTAAATATTATATTAGATATAAATATAAATAATTATATAGATGTTTTAAATATATGCTTTGGGAAAAATATTGTTTTAACTAATTTTTATTATACCGTTATTTGCTCCATAATTGCCATTATTTCAATTTTAATTATATTATCCATAAAATTAGTAGTCTTTTATAAAAAAGATGAAATAAAAGGAATTAAATTAAAATCAGAAGATGGAACATATCGGTACTGCTGATTGGCTAAATGATAATGAGATAGATGGAATTCTTGGAAGGAATAATGTACCAGGAATAATACTAGGAAAAAGAAACAATGACATTATAAAACTACCCTTTGACAGTTTCTTTAATAAAAACATTTCTGTTTTTGGAAGTAGTGGTAGTATGAAAACAATACGGTTTTCTTATTACCAACCTATTGGAACTATTAAAATATAAAAAATCAATTATTGTTACAGATGTTAAAGGAGAAATTTATCGAAAAACAAATACAATATTTAGAGAAAATAAATATGTAGTTAAAGTATTAAATTTAAAAGATTTAAAACACTCTGATAGATGGAATCCACTTGGCGAAAATACAGATATTACAGATATTCAAACAAGTTCAAATGTTATTATTGCAGGAACTCAAAAGAAAAGAGGAAAAGATGACTTTTGGCCACGTGCAGAGGAAAACTTACTTAAAGCATTTGAGTTCTATTTTTTAGAAAATAAGATAGAACAAAATACATTAACTGATATATACAAAATGATTGCAAGTGGTGATATTGAATCCTTAGATAATCTTTTTAGAAGTTTACCAAAAGATAGTCCTGCTCGTATGTCATATAATGTCTATGCAACTGGTAGTGATACTATTAAAGCATCTGTTTTAACAGGTTTAGGTACAAGACTTCAAGCCTTTCAAAATAAAGATTTACAAGAACTTACTAATGCAACTGATATTGACCTTGTACTTCCTGCTAAAAGACCTTGTATTTATTATGTAATAAGTTCTGATGTCGATTCTAGCAAAGATTTTATTGTATCACTCTTCTTTACATTTTTGTTTATAAAACTTGTAAAATATGCAGATTCAAAAGAAGATGGCAAATGTGAAAATGAGGTGTTTTTTTTCCTTGATGAATTTGCAAACATAGGTTCAATACGGAAGTGAAGTAATAAGCGAATTTAATAAGAAAATATCTACTGTTAGAAGTAGGTCAATAAATTTAATACCAATATTTCAAAATATAGGTCAAATAAAAAGCCGTTATCCTAATGATGTTTGGCAGGAAATAATTCGGTAACTGTGATTTAAGACTATGCTTACGGTGTTTCGGATACCTTATCTGCGGAATATTTTAGTTCCTTGCTAGGTGTTGCAACAGCAGAAACTCAAAGTATAAAGAAAGATGCAGGTATAGAAGGAGATTTAGAATTTGGTCAAAAAAATATATCTAGCCTAAAAAGAAATTTGTTAAATGCAGATGAAATATTAAGACTTCCCCATGATAAGTTAATTGTAAATATTCGTGGAAATAAGCCATTATTGTTAGATAAAATGATATATACAGAACATCCCCTATCTAAAAAATTAAAAGATGTTTCTGTTAGTAATTATAAGCCTAATTGGTGCGATAATAAACATGTAGAGGTAAAACAAAAAATTGCAAGCCAACCAAAAAAAGAAGTGTCAAATGATGATGAAGAATTTGAGGAAATTACATTTGATAATTTTTAATAGTGTGGTATAATTTTGACAAATAGTAAGTTATAAAGGAGATATAATTATGGATTATTATCATATGACATCATTGGATAGGCTAAACTCAATTAGTAAAACTGGTTTAACACCAAGAAATGAAGATAATAGTAAATTGATTAATGATGAAAAAAACAAAGTTTTTTTCTCAGAAGGGTTTGAAGGTGCTATTGCTTTATTTGTTGATTTTGAAATAGTATACGAAAATATAAAAAGTGGAAAAATAAAACTTACCAATAAAGAAATAGAAGAAAAAGTGCTGAAATCCAATAATCTATCCGAATTTCTTGGAGAAGGAGTTTATTTACAATTTGATAGTACTGATATAGAAAACGAAAGAAATTTTGAAAATGGTTGTACTAGTAAAATTATTCCACCAGAAAAGTTGTATGTTAGCATATTAAAAAACAAAAAAAGTGATTCAACTATATTCTCAAGATTTGAAGTTATTAAATATATGATGTCAAAGATAACTCCAGAAGAAATTAAATATTATGGTGCTAAATACAAAGATTCTCCCAATTTTATCGATGCTACTATAAGGATACAAGAAAAAGTAAAAAAGTATTATATTACACATAAACAGGAAATAGAAAAATATAGAAATAATAATTATTGGTTAGAATATTTATCTATTACAGATTTTGTGAAAGGATATTTAAAGTAAAATACAAATTACAATTTCTAAATTACTTTAAAGAAAGTATAGAGTAATTTTTCTTTTTATGATATTATAATAAAAATAA
>CALXFJ010000002.1 GCA_944387565.1 uncultured Clostridia bacterium
ACAAGAAAAGAAGTTGAAGATGGAGTACAAACATTTAATTATCAAGTAAATTCTATGACAAATACAAATGGACAAGCCCCATTTCTATCAGTATGTATGTATTTAGGAGAAACAGATGAATATAAAGATGAATTAGCTATGATAATTGAAGAATTCCTAAAACAAAGAATATTAGGATTTAAAAATGAAAAAGGTGTATATATAACTCCAGCATTTCCAAAACTTTTATACGTATTAGAAGAAGATAATATACATGAAGATAGTAAATATTGGTATTTAACAAAACTTGCTGCAGAATGTACAGCAAAAAGAATGGTTCCAGATTATATTTCTGAAAAAGTAATGAAAGACTTAAAGAAAAATGAACTAGGTGATGGAGATTGCTATCCATGTATGGGATGTAGGTCATTCCTTACTCCAGATAGAACAATGAGTTTAGGAAACATTGCAAAAGCTAAAAACTATGTCAAAGGAAAAGGAAAATACTATGGAAGATTTAATCAAGGAGTTGTAACTATAAACTTACCAGATGTGGCACTTTCAGCAGATGGTGATATGAATGAATTCTGGAAAATATTTGATGAAAGATTAGAATTATGCCATAGAGCATTACAAATAAGACATAAAAGATTAAGTAATGTAACAAGTGATGTAGCACCAATCCTTTGGCAAAATGGGGCATTAGCTAGATTAGATAGAGGAGAATCAATACATGAGTTATTACATCATGGATATTCAACAATTTCACTTGGATATGCAGGATTATATGAGTGTGTAAAAGTTATGACAGGACATTCTCATACAGATAATGGAGAAGGTAAAGAATTCGGATTAAAAGTAATGCAACATTTAAATGATATGACAAATAAATGGAAACAAGAAGAAGATATAGATTATTCTGTATATGGTTCACCAATTGAATCAACAACATATAAATTTGCAAAATGTTTAAAAGAAAGATTTGGAACAATAAAAGGAATAACAGATAGAGGATATGTTACTAATTCATATCATGTTCCAGTATTTGAAGAAATAGATGCATTTTCTAAATTAAAATTAGAAAGTGAATTCCAAAAATTAAGCCCAGGTGGAGCAATTTCATATATAGAAACACCTAACTTACAAAATAATTTAGATGCAATTATAGAAGTTATAAAATTCATATATGATAATATAATGTATGCTGAACTTAATACTAAATCAGATTATTGCCAAAAATGTGGATATACAGGAGAAATATTAATAGATGATAATTTAGAATGGTATTGTCCAAATTGTGGTAATAGAGACCATAACACATTAAATGTAGCAAGACGTACTTGTGGTTATATTGGAACTAATTTCTGGAATAAAGGAAGAACACAAGAAATAAAAGAAAGAGTTTTACATATTGATAATAAGGTGGCTGAATAATTATGAGATATAATTTAATTAGAAAAATGGATATTTCAAATGGACCAGGAGTAAGAGTTTCAATATTTATGCAAGGATGCCATTTCCATTGTAAGAATTGTTTTAATTCTGAAACTTGGGATTTTGAGGGTGGTAAAGAATTTACAGATGATATAATTAATAAAGTATTAGATTTAAGTAATAAAGACCATATTGTAGGATTATCTATTTTAGGTGGAGAGCCTATGCATCCAGTAAATATAGAAGGAACAACAAAATTAGCAAAAGCTTTTAAAGAAAAATATCCCAATAAGGACATATGGGTATGGTCAGGGTTTAGATATGAAGATTTAAAAGGTAAAGATGTATTTAAATATATTGATGTATTAGTTGATGGTCAATATGTAGATGAATTACATAATCCAACTCTTAAATGGAGAGGTTCTTCAAATCAAAGAGTAATAGATATCAAAGAAACATTAAAAAATAATGAGATTGTTTTAAAGTGTGAATGAAAAAAAGGCACAAGGTATTTTAAAACTTGTGTCTTTTGATATATGTATATAATGAAGTGGTTAAATTCTTAATAAAAAATGAAAAGTGTTGACAATGAAAAGAAAAATAGTATAATCTTAATGAAAAGAAATAGAATAAAATATAAAAGAGGTATATAATGAAAAGAATAAAATTAAAAGATAGAATACTTCCTACATATACAAAAGGAGAAGAAATATTTAATATGACATCACATATAGTAGGAGCAGTACTTGGTGTTGTTGCATTAGTATTATGTGTTGTATTTGCAGCAATACGAGGAAATGTGTTTGGAGTTGTAAGTGGTTCGATATATGGTGTAACAATGATAATACTTTATACGATGTCTAGTATATATCATGGACTTAGTCCTAAAAGATATTCTAAAAAAGTATTTCAGGTATTAGACCATTGTTCAATATTTTTATTAATAGCAGGTTCATATACTCCATTTGCATTATGCACAATACGTGAAGCGGACCCGGTGTCTGGTTGGGTTATATTTGGAGTAATATGGTTTGTTGCAATTTTGGGAATAGTTTTGAATTCAATAGATATAAAAAAATTTAAAGTATTTTCAATGATATGTTATTTAGTAATGGGATGGTGCATAATATTCAAAGTAGGAATGTTACCTAAATTATTAGGAACAGCAGGATTTGTGCTAGTATTATTAGGAGGGATTGCATATACTGTTGGAGCAGTACTTTATGGACTAGGAAAAAAACATAAATATATGCATTCTGTATTTCATTTATTTATACTTTTAGGGAGTTTATTACAATTTTTATGCATATTATTATATGTAATGTAAAAAGGAAGCAATTAATTGCCTCCCACAAAATTTAAATAATTTTATCATAAAAAAATAAAAAAATCAAATGATAAAAAAGTTCGATTAGAAGAGAATAAATTCAAAAAAAAGAGATAATAATATAAAAAAGAAACTTATAAGATATTTAATAGCAAATTTAAAGTTGCTAATATGAAAATAATATGTTAGAATAAAATCACATTAAGAACAAGGTAAAAAATAATGAAAAATAAATTCCCTGCATAGTGCGTATAGACTTAAATTTTTAGAACCAACACACATAGAAGAGGGGCCAATCTCTGAATATGGCGTGCAAGCTCACACAATAGTAGTGAGAAGCCCATGAATATTTAGGTAGGCACCCACCTGTTTTTAGGAACAGGTCCTTAAAAATTTAGACAGCTTACGGCTAAAGCGGGGTAATATTTTTTAAAAAAAGCGATAGAGATATAGCTTTATAAAAATAAACCAAAAGAACCAGTTAACAAATAACTGGTTTTTCTATGTATATTATTGTAAATTTATGTAAATTATGGTAAAATAATAATATGCAGCAAAAGCTGTAATACAAAAAACTACCTACGAAAGGAAAAAAATGAATGTAAGTAAATTTATTACTTTAAAAGAAGCCAAAAAAAGTATTGTTGTTCCTAATCCAGGAGAAAGAAGTTTAATGATAAGGTCAATAGATAGTGGATATGAGAATAACCAAGTTTTTACAAGTGAAGTTTTTCCTGAGAAAATTAAAGGAAATTTCTTAGGTCTAGTAGAAACAATGAAGGGAATTGCACATCCAGCTTATGTATTAAATGTAACTAATAAAGAATTGTATCTTAGAGGAAATAAGGGGTATGAAAATGGACCGGCTATTATGAATGGTATTTGTAATACCCTTTTAAATCAAGATGGAATTCTGAAAGTAAGAAGTGTAAAATGGTCAGATTTAAAAGCATTTAACTATAGGCAAGAAAGACAGCCATGCTATTGGCTAGCATCTCTAAGTGTCTACGTTTATTCGGATAATAATTACCAATATAGTATTTGCTATGTAAATAGAGGAAATGCAATTAATTTGGGATATGGTGATTATGGGTATAATTCTTGCTATATTAGACCAGTTGTTGTATTAGACTCTGTAGTTACTAATATTGATATAGATTCGAAATGTTCTTGGATAGGAAACTAAAAAAAGGTAGTAGCAAACAGACCTCTTAAATAGGGGTCTGTTTGCTTTAAAAAATGTTGTTTGATAAAGATAAATATGTTACAATATGAAATATACAACTAAAAGTTGTTGTATAAAGGTACTAAGTGAAAGGTTTTAAAATGAAAGTAAAAAAACAGGTTCCTTTTAATGAAATAAAACGGAGAATAAAGGTGCCTAATCCAGAAAAAAGAAGGTGTACTGTAAGTTCAAGGAAAAGTGGTTATAGCGAAAAACAAGTTTTTACAAGCGATGTTTTTCCAAAAGAAATAAATGCAAAACTTATTGGCTATTATATAACTACTAGCAAGAAAGTACATCCAGCATATATACTAGAAGTAAGTAAAAAAGAATTATTCCTTAAAGGATTTAAAGGAAGAAGATATGGTAGAGATATAATGCATGAATTGTGCAGAAAACTTCTATCACAAAAAGGAATCCTTTATATAAGGAATGTTAAAAGGGCAGACCTCAGTGCAAAAGATTTTGATTATGAAAATGAATCAAAAATCTATTGGCTAGCATCTAAGTGTATAGAGCAATTTAAAGCAAATATGTTCTTAGATATGAAGTTTGTATGTAGAGGTAAGCTCTGTAGCTGCAAACTAGTTGATGTTGATAGACTTTCTGAATTAATCTATGGCTATGGTGTACGTCCAGTAATTGTTCTGGACACTGAAATTACTAATATTGGAGAAATTCCAAGAAGTAAACAGATTAAACCATAAGTACCAGTAAGTAGACCTCTTAAATAGGGGTCTATTTACATTAATAATGAAATGAAAAAAATAAATGGAAAAAAGAAAAACTAACACAAAAATAAAGAGGTATTACTCTTATAGCATTAATTACAATAATTGTACTTCTAATTTTAGCAGGAGTATCGATTGCAATGCTAACAGGAAAAAACGGAATTTTAACACAATCACAAAAGACAAAAGAACAAATAGAACAAGCACAAGGAGAAGAACAAAATATATTAACAGGTTATGAGAACTTTTAATTATAATTTTACTGTAGATTATGGAGATGGAACAGTTGCAGAAATAACAAGTTTTGATGACGAAGATAGATATCATACTTATTCTACAGCAGGAACTTATGATGTTAAGATAAATGGATTATGTGAAGGTTGGAGTTTTTATAATGTAGGAGATAATGCTTCTAATTTGACTCAAATAAAACAATGGGGGTTACACAAGCTAAGCATATTGATTTTGAAAATTGTACTAATTTATCAGGTCAAATACCTACTCCTGTAAAAAATAGTTTTATCACTGTAGAGAGTTTTAGACTATTATTTTATAATTGTACAAACTTAAATTCACAAATACCAGAAAATTTATTTTATAATGCTACAAATGTTGTAACATTAAGAAATGCATTCAATTATAGTGGTGTTACAGGGGATATACCGAAAGATTTACTTAAATATTGTACAAAAGTTGAGAATGTAAGTTACTTATTTGATAGTTCAAATATTACAGGGAGTATACCAGAGGATTTATTTAATAGTTGTTCTAATCTAAAAAGGGTTTCGGGCTTTTTACAAAAAACTTCTATAACAGGACCAATACCAGAAAAGTTATTTTATAATTGCCCTAATATTACTCAAGCAGGTCAAGTATTTAATGGATGCACAGATTTAACAGGAACTATTCCAGAAAACTTATTTGCTAACAATCCTAATATTATATCTTTTTATGGAACATTTGGGGGATGTACAGGATTAACAGGAGTAATTCCAGAAAATTTATTTATTAATCAAACACAAATTAATAATATACAAGGATGTTTTAGAAATTGCACAGGATTAAGTGATAGTCAGATAAAAATAGTATCAAAAAACATAACTAATGCTATGCAACTTTGTGAAGGAGTTGATGCAAAAATAACAGTATATGTACCAAGGGGAATAGCTGACGACGACATATGGGGAAGTTCTCATGTAACTATTATTGAATATGATATATAGTAATAATTTTAATAAATAGTATTTAAGTATAAAAAGTATAGAAATTTGCTTAATCTTTTTTCTATACTTTTTCATTTTTGTTTGCATTAGATGTTGTTGAATAGTTATAATATGTAAAATATAGTAACGTTCTGTGAAGGGTTATATTTTAGTACTATTTTTACAGTAGTAATATTTTATTGCTACTGTTTTTTTATTGTTAGTTTTTTTATGTCGAATATTGTCAAAATTTGCGATGAAAAGTTTAAAATTATACTTGAAATTTTTACAGTTTCGTGATTTAATATAAGAAAATTTTATTTCAAACTAATTGTGTGAAAAAGTTATTTTTGAATCTCACACAAAATTCCCTAAAAAGATTAAATAATAACAAATAGGAGGTGACAAAAAAATATAAAAGAGAAAGAAAAAGTAAGAAAAAATAAGAAAATTGTAAGAAAACTATTATATTTATTAAAATGTAAATATTGCTTTTAAAATCAAAATAATATAATATAGGAGATGATAAAGATAGAAATAGAAAAAAATAAAAATGAACTTAAAAAAGGATTAAAAAAAGAAATAAAATTAGAAATAGAAAAATACTTAAAAGACCCAGTGTTTATGGCATTAGTTAAAAAATATGCAAAAGAAAGTGAAGAATTTAACAAAAATAAAAGTAAAATAGATAAAGAACATGATAAAATAATAAAAAGAGTATTTCAAAGTAAGAAAGAAGCAACAAGATTTATAAGTAAAGTTATAGGAAGTAAAATAAAACCAAGTGACTTAATAGTATCACAAAATAGTTTTGTAACATCAGAATTAAGATACAGAGAAGCAGATATAGTATATAAAATAAGGAACAAAAATGTAGTAATATTAATAGAACATCAAACAAGAGTAGATTATAGAATGGCATATAGGATATTAAATTACCAAATAGAAATAATGAGAGTAAATGAAGTAGAAAATCCTAAAAAAGAAGATAAAGAATGTTTAGTAATCCCAATAGTATTGTATACAGGAAAAGAAAAATGGACAGCCAAAAACTATATAAAAGAAATACAAGAAAGATTATATGAAGAAAAAATAATAGAAAGAGGAGAAATAGAATTAGGAACATTAGGGTATTATACATTAGTAGATGTAAATAATTATACAAAAGAAGAATTATTAAAAGAAGAAGGAATATTAAGCAAAATAATGTTAATAGAAAAAGAAAGAAATACAAAAGATTTAATAAGGACAATGTTTGAAATAAAAGAAAAAATACAAAATGATAAAAACAAAGAAATAGTATATACAACAATGGAATTAGCATTAAATAAAAAGTTTGGTACAAAAGTAGCAAGAAAAATAATGGAAAAAATAATAGGAAAGGAAAGTGGTGATATGTTAGCAGTAGAAGAAATGGTATTAAAAGAAAATAAAATGTTAAGAGATGAAGGAAGAAAAATCGGAATAAGCGAAGGAAAGAGAATCGGAATAAGTGAGGGAAAACGTATTGGAGTAAGTGAAGGAAAAAGTATTATGTGCATAAATATGTTAAAAATGGGATATTCAATAGAAACAATAAGCAAAATAAGCGGAATGTCTGTAAAAAAACTTGAAAGATTAAAAAAGAATATAAAAGAATATCAATAAAAAATTTATATCTTAAAAATAAAACTAAGGAAAGTGGTAATATGTTAGCAGTAGAAGAAATGGTATTAAAAGAAAATAAAATGTTAGTGATGAAGGAAGAAAAATCGGAATAAGCGTAGTAATAAAATTATTGAAAAATTACGTAAAACATGATAAAATAAAATAGTACAGCAAAAGCTGTTACAAAGTTATACTAGATTGAAAGGACATAAAATGAAAGTAGAACGGGAAATTTCTCGCACTAAAATTGCTCAATCAATCATAATTCCAAATCCAATGAATAGAAAGGTTATAGTAAAACCCAACAAAAGTGGCTATGATAAAAAGCAGGTTTTCACAAATGGAATATTTCCAAATAAAATTGATGCAAACCTTCTTGGATTTTCAAGAACTGATGATGGAAAAATTCATCCAGCATATTTATTAGGTGTAACTAATGAAGTTCTGTGGCTTGGAGAAAAAAGAGGGTATGACAATGGTATAAACATTATGGATGAAATTTGTACAAACCTTATAGAACAAGAAGGCATTTTAAAATGTAGAAGCATAAGAGAATCAGACCTTAAATTTTTTATGTATGAAAATGAAAAAATAGAATATTGGTTAGCAACAAAGAGGCAAAAAAGAAATATAATTTATAATTATTTCTATATGAAAGCTATCCAAGAAGGTATGATTACTAGTTGCTACTTGTTTAATTCATATGAATTAGGTGGCACTCGTTGTTATCCTATTAGGCCAGTAGTTATTTTAGATACTGTTGTAACTGGAATCAAAGAAGATTCAATTAATTATTGGGTGGAATTATAAATAAAGTATAAGTAAACAGACCTCTTAAATAAGGGGTCTGTTTACTTAGGTAAGAAGATTAGTTGATAATTTATACAAATGAGGATAGAATAAAGAAGTACAGCAAAAGCTGTTACATAATGGTACTAGATTGAAAGGAAGAAAAATGAAAGTAAAACCAACGATTTCTATTGATGAAATTGAGAAAACAATTATAATTCCAAATCCACAAGGAAGAAGTTATACTGTAAGAAAATTTGAAAGTGGTTTTAAAAAACAGGTTTTTACAAGTAAGGATTTTCCAGATGAAATTGAAGGAAAATTTATAGGTTTAGCTCGGACTCTAAATGGAAATATATATCCAACATATGTATTAGAAGTACCAACATCAAGAAATTATTTAATTTTTGAGGGAAGAGCAGGGTATTTTAATTCCATAAGAATTATGAATGCTATATGTAGAAAACTAATATCACAGAAAGGAATACTTTCAGTTAGGAATATAAAAAAAGAAGATTTAGAAGCTTTTGATTTTCAAAAAGAAGAGATTTATTATTTATTAGCATCTCATACAACCGAGATAAAAATGAATTATGGTACAAAGACAAAATATTATTATAATAGTGAAGCAATTGGAGGACAAGTTGATGAAAGGTTAGTATTAGAAACACCATGTGGAATAAAAAAATTGACTGGAGTAAAAAGAAAATATAGTTCATTTGGTAAGATAAGACCTATAATTACACTAAAAACAAGAGTTTTAGGAGTTCAAGATAAATCACAGTATAAATGGGTGGAATTATAATAGAAGTACCAGTAAACAGACCTCTTAAATAGGGGTCTGTTTACTTTTGTAAATATAAAAAAAATAAATAATAATAAAATTATATAGAAAAATAAAATAAAATATGATATATTAAATAAGAAATTAGAAAAGGAGTTGATGAACTTTTGGAAATAGAAGAATTAAAAACTATGGCAAAAAAAGTAAGAAGAGGTATAATAGAAGAAGTATATAAAGCACAATCAGGACATCCAGGAGGTTCTTTATCAGTTGCAGATATACTTACAGTATTATATTTTGATGAATTAAATGTAGATGAAAAAAATCCAAAATGGGAAGATAGGGATAGACTAGTATTATCTAAAGGACATTGTTCGCCTGCATTATATAGCTGTTTAGCAAATAGAGGATTTTTTGATGTAGAAAAATTAACAACATTTAGAAACATAGAAAGTAAATTACAAGGACATCCTGATATGACAAAAGTACCAGGAGTTGATATGACAACAGGTTCATTAGGACAAGGACTATCTGCAGCAAATGGAATGGCAATAGCAGGAAAAATGGACAAGAAAAATTATAGAGTATATTGTATTTTAGGAGATGGAGAAATAGAAGAAGGACAAATTTGGGAAGCAGCAATGGCATCTAGCAAATACAAATTAGATAATTTATGTGTAATAGTAGATAATAATAATTTGCAAATAGATGGAACGATAGATAAAGTAATGAGTCCATATCCAATAGATGAGAAATTTAAAAGTTTTGGATTCCAAATAATAAATATAGATGGAAATGACATAGAAGAAATAAAAAAAGCATTTGAAGTAGCAAAAAATGTAAAAGAAAAACCAGTATGCATAATAGCAAAAACAACAAAAGGAAAAGGTGTATCATTTATGGAAAATAAAGCAGAATGGCATGGAAAAGCACCTAATGAAGAACAATATAAACAAGCTATGGAAGAATTAAAATAATAAATTTAAGAGAGGTTTTGTTATGGAAGAGATAAAAAAAGCGATAAGACAAAGTTATGGAGAAGCTTTAGCTGATTTAGGTAAGAAAAATGAAAAAATAGTAGTATTAGATGCTGATTTATCATCAGCAACTAAGACAAATATATTTGCAAAAGAATTTCCAGAAAGATTTTTAGATATGGGAATAGCAGAAGCAAATATGTTAGGAACAGCAGCAGGACTTGCAACATGTGGGAAAATACCATATGTGAGTACATTTGCAGCATTTGCAGCAGGAAGAGCATATGACCAAATAAGATGTAGTGTATGTTATCCTAAGTTAAATGTAAAAATATGTGTAACACATAGTGGAATAACAGTAGGAGAAGATGGAGCAACACATCAAATGATAGAAGATATTTCAATGATGAGAACAATGCCTAATATGACAGTAATGACAACGTCAGATGATGTAGAAACTAAATGGGCAGTAGAAGAAATATCAAAAATAGAAGGGCCAGTGTATTTAAGACTTGCAAGAGTAAAGACAAGTAAAATATATGATGAAAATCAAAAATTTGAAATAGGAAAAGCTATTCAAATAGGAGAAGGAACAGATGCAACTATTTTTGCAACAGGAGTAACTGTAGAACAAGCATTGATTGCAAAAGAAGAGTTACAAAAACAAGGAATAGAAGTGCGTGTTGTAGATATGCATACAATAAAACCAATAGATAAAGAAATGATAATAAAATGTGCAAAAGAAACTAAAAAACTGATTTCTGTTGAAGACCATAGCGTAATAGGAGGATTAGGCTCAGCAATTTCTGAAGTTTTAACAGAAAATTATCCAGTAAAATTAAAAAGAATAGGAATAAAAGATTGTTTTGGTCGTTCAGGAAAGGCAGAAGAATTAATTAAATATTTTGGAATAGATTCTGAAAGTATTAAAAAAGCTGTGCAAGAATAAACTTGCTTAGCTTTTTTTTCTATTGTGAACATTTTGTAAATTTTGAAAAATGAAGAAAAATGAAGAAAGCGGCTAAAAAAAGCAAAAAAACCAACTTTTTCTATCGAAAAAGTACTAAAAAAGTATTGCAAAATTTCAACTTTATTGATATGATTAGATAGGATAAAATATAATAGGAATTTATGGGTTAAAGAATATATAAACAAAAGGTAAGGAGAAACTAAAATGATTGAATTTAGAAATGTTTCAAAGGTATATGATACAGGTACAAAAGCAATAAAAAATGCAAATTTTGTTATAGACAAAGGTGAGTTTGCATTTTTGGTTGGTTCATCAGGAAGTGGAAAATCAACATTAATAAAGTTAATATTAAAAGAAGAAGAACCAACATCAGGAAATATAATAATAAATGGAAAAGACACAACATTTTTAAAACCAAATAGAATACCATATTTAAGAAGAAGTATGGGGGTTGTATTCCAAGATTTTAGACTTTTACCAGATAAAACAGTATATGATAATGTAGCATATGCAATGTATATAGTAAGAGCAACACCAAGGCATATAAGAAGACAAGTACCAATGGTATTATCACTTGTAGGACTAAGTGGAAAAGCTAAAATGTATCCTAATGAACTATCAGGAGGAGAACAACAAAGGGTTGCATTAGCAAGAGCATTAGTAAATAATCCATCAATGCTAATAGCAGATGAGCCAACAGGAAATTTAGACCCAGAAACAGCATGGGATATTATGAATTTACTAAATGATATTAATATGAGAGGAACAACAGTAGTTGTAGCAACACATGCTAAAGATATAGTAGACAAAATGAAAAAAAGAGTTATCCATATTAGTAAAGGACAAATAGTAAGAGACGATAAAAAAGGTGGGTATGATTATGAAATATAATATATTAGGATATTTAATAGGTGAAGGATTTAGTAACGTATTTAAAAACAAAAAATCAACAGGTGCTTCTCTTATGATTATGTGTGCTACTATGATAATATTTGGAATTTTCTTGATTCTAGGAGAAAATATTAATCATTTTGTAGACCAAGTAGAGTCAGAACAAGGAATGCAAGTATTTGTTAAAAATGAAGCAACACAAGAACAAATAGATGAATTAGGCGAAAAGATAAGAGCAATAGATGGTGTGAGTACAGTAGAATTTGTATCAAAAGATGAAGCATTAGAACAAATGAGAGAAAGATTTGGAGATAAACAAGATTTATTAGATGGATACGAAGGAGAAAATAATATATTTACAGCATCTTATGTTGTAACATTAACAGATTTAACAAAGAGTAAAACAGTTCAAGACCAAATTAATACATATACTGATGTAGTAAAGAAAATTACTAGTAAAGATGAAGTTGTTACAACTTTAATTAATTTAGCAAATGGAATTAAAATTGTAACAGGAGTAATTTTAGTATTATTAATTATAATTTCAATATTCATAATAGCAAATACAATAAAACTTACAGTACATGCAAGAAGAAAAGAAATCTCAATTATGAAATATGTAGGTGCAACAAACAACTTTATAAGATGGCCTTTTATAGTAGAAGGTATGATTATAGGAATATTAGCAAGTATAATTTCAATCATTATTGTAGGAGTAGCATATACATTTATAGCAGATAAATTAGTAAATGTAGAATTTATGCAATTAATTAATATGAGTTTAATTAGCTTTAGTGATATGTTTAACTCAATAATATTAGTATATATGCTATTAGGAATTGGAATAGGTGTTCTTGGAAGCTTAATTTCTATGAGAAAATATTTAAAAGTATAAGGAGAGAATATGCGAAAAGTTTTAAGTTGTATGCTAGCTTTTGCAATATGTGTTTTAAGTATTTTTTCTTATGTACAAGCAGATAATGAAACACAAAATACAGCAATAGATAATTTGCAAAATCAAAGAAATGAAGTTCAAAGTCAAGTAGATGCAGCAAATGAAGAATTAGAAGGAGTTCAAAGTGACTTATCAGAAAACTTACAACAAGTTCAAAAGCTAGATGAAAAAATAAACAGTTCACAAGAAGAGTTAGATAATATAAATACACAAATGGATGAATTACAAAAATCAATAGATAGTGTAGAGGCTGATTTAAAAGTTGCTGAAGATAATTATAACAATCAGAAAACTTTATTAGATAATCGTTTGGTAGCAATACAAGAATCAGAAGATACAAAATATCTAGACGTTCTACTAAGTTCAAAAAGTATATCAGAATTTTTATCAAGCTATTTTCTAATTACAGAACTTGCTACATATGATATGGACTTATTAGATGAAATGCAAGAAAAGAAAGATAATATAGAAAATTCTAAAAGTCAGCTGGAAACATCAAGAGAGCAATTAGCAGCATTAAAAACAAGTCAAACGAAAACAGCTAAAATTTTGGAAAACACAAAAACGGTAAGAGAAAATTTTATTTCAAAATTATCTGACCAAGAAAAACAAATACAAAGTCAGATAGATGAATATAACGCACAAGTAACAGCAATTAATAATGAAATTTTAGCTTTAGCACAAGGAAGTATTTTAAGTCAATACATAGGTGGAGAACTAGCATGGCCAGTACCTGGATATACAAGAATAACATCAAAATATGGAATGAGGACACACCCAATAACAGGAGTTTATAAATTACATACAGGTGTAGATATAGGAGCACCAATGGGGGCAAACTTTATTGCAGCAAATGATGGAATTGTAACAAAAGCAGGCTATAATGGTGCATACGGTAATATGGTAATTATAGACCATGGTGGAGGAATTTCTACATTATATGCACATGGTTCAGAAATTTTAGTACAAGTTGGACAATCTGTAAAAAGAGGTGACCCAATATTAAAAGTAGGGTCAACAGGATATTCAACAGGAGCACATGCTCACTTTGAAGTTAGAATAAATGGAGTTGTAACAGACCCGATGCCATATATAACAAATGGACTAGTACCAGAAACACAAAATAAAGATGAAGAAACACAAAATGAAACACAATAAAAATTAAAAAATATAAAATATAAAATATTTTAGGAGGAACTTATGAAAAAGATAGGATTAAAAATATTGGGAATAGTAATAATTTTAATAGTATTATTACAAAGTACAATGGTATTTGCTGCAGCTGATACAAGTGCATTAAAAAATGAACAAAATAAAAACAAAGAGCAAATTAATGATTTGAATGACCAAAAAGACCAAGTTCAGAAAGAAAAATCAAATACTCAAGAAGAGGTAAATGATTTAAGTGCTCAAATTTCTGATTATCAAGCTCAAATTAATGATTTGAATTCAAAAATAAATGATTTAAATAATCAGATAGAAGAGTCTCAAAAGAAATTAGATGAAGCACAAGCTAAGTATAACGAAAATAAAAAATTAGCAGAAGAAAGATTAGTGGTAATGCAAGAATCTGGAGATACAACATATTTAGATTTAATACTTTCATCAGATAGTATAACAGATTTAATTTCAGGTTATTATTTAGCATCAGAATTAGCAGAAGCTGATACGGAACTTTTAAGTAACTTAGAGTCTGAGAGACAAGAAGTTGAAAAGGCAAAACAAGATTTAGAAAGTAAGAAAAAAGAATTAGATACATCAAAAGCAAGTAAACAAAGTATTACAACACAATTACAAACTGCTAAAAACGAAAAGACTCAAAAAGTTGCAGATCTTTCTGAAGATGAAAAAGAATTACAAGCAAGAATTGATGAATTACAAGAAGAAAATGATAGAATAGCAGGAGAAATACAAGAAGCACAAAGAAAATATGCAGCACAAATAGCAGCATTAGAGAATAAAAAGAATAATTCAAGCTCTTCAAGTAATTCAAGTGGTTCAAACAGTTCAGGTGGCTCATCAGGAGGAAGTTATAATAGTGGAAGTACTGGAAGACTTCAAAGACCAGTATCATCAGGACGTGTTACAGCAGGCATGACATATCCAAGTGGTGGATATCATGGAGGAATAGATTTTGGAGTATCATCAGGAACACCAGTATATGCAGCAGATGATGGAGTAGTAATAAAAACAGCTAATTTAACAACAAGCTATGGTACATATGTAGTAATTCAACATGCTGGAGGATTACAAACATGGTATGCTCATGGTACTAGAGGTTCAATATTAGTATCACCAGGACAAACTGTTTCAAGAGGACAACAAATAATGTTATCAGGAAATACAGGAAATTCAACAGGACCACATTTACACTTTGAAGTAAGAGTAGCACCATATACATATAGAACATGTAATGTTAATCCTACAAATTATTTTTAAATGAATGAAAACTAATTTAATAGAATAAAATTATAAGGGCGGAAGTTCTCCGCCCAAGTTACTTATTTAACCGAAATTGGAGGCAGTAGAATTGGAAGAAAAAAGAAATTTTAAAACCTATAAGATTGTAATGCTAGTAATATTAGTTGCATTTGTTACATTTCTACTAACAACTATAGGAATGTATCAATACTTTACAAAAGATGGATTTGGAAAGCAACTAGTAGCAACTTCTAGTAATAATGAAGAAATAGCCAATACATTAACTCAATATAGAAAAATAATAGATAAATATTATTTAGGAGATATTGATGAAGAAAAACTAAAAGAAGGTGCAATAAAAGGCTATGTAGAAGGACTTGGAGATAAGTATACAGAATATATACCTAAAGAAGAAATGGAAGACTATATGGCAGATACAACAGGAAATTTTGTAGGAATTGGAATATATATGGTACAAGACACAGAAGCAAATAAAATAATGGTATTATCACCTATAAAAGGAGGTCCAGCAGAAAAAGCAGGATTACAACCAGGAGATTACATAATAGCAGTAGATGGAGTACAATATACAGGAGAGCAAATGACAGAAGCATCTAATAAAATAAAAGGAGAAGAAGGCACAACAGTAAAATTAGAAGTACAAAGAGGTAACGAGACTTTAGATTATGAAATAACAAGAGAAAACGTAAAAGTAAATCCTGTAGAAGGAGAAGTTTTAGATAATAATATAGGTTATATTACATTCTCATCATTTGATGATGGAACAGCAGAAGAATTTAAAGCAAAATATGAGGAACTAGCAAAACAAGGTATACAATCATTAATAATAGATTTAAGAAATAATGGTGGAGGAATTGTAGATGAAGCTTTAGAAATTGCAAATTATATATTAGATAAAGATTCTGTTATTTTATATGAAGTTGATAAAAATAATAATGAAACAGAAGAGAAAACAACAGATGAACCAATTATTAATATACCAATAATAGTTCTTACAAATGAAAATACAGCAAGTTCATCAGAAATACTTGCAGGAGCATTAAAAGACCACGGAAAAGCAAAAATAGTGGGAACAAAGACATATGGAAAAGGAGTAATACAACAATTATTAACATTACCAGATGGAAGTGGTTTAAAAATAACAGCTGAAGAATATTTAACTCCAAATAAAACCAAAATAAATGGTGTAGGAATAGAACCTGATGAGATTGTAGAATTACCAGATAGTGTTGAAAATGTATTAAATGTAGATAGAAACGAAGATACACAATTACAAAAAGCAATGGAATTATTAAAGTAATGTCGCGTTGGGGACGTTTCTCATGCGACATACCAAAAGAAATGAGGGAATAAAATGAATTTACCAAATAAACTAACAATTTTTAGAATTATATTAGTACCAATAATGGTAATTATACCTTTTTTTGGAATAGATGGAAGAATAGCAGGAATACCAATAGAATGGTTAATAATTGATGTAGTATTTTTAATAGCATCATTAACAGATAAATTAGATGGGTATTTAGCAAGAAAAAATAATCAAGTAACAGCATTTGGTAAATTTTTAGACCCTTTAGCAGATAAAATATTAGTACTAGCTGCAATGATGATGTTAGTAGAAATGCAAAAACTACCAGCATGGATACCAATTATAGTGTTAGCAAGAGAATTTATGGTATCTGGTTATAGATTAATTGCAGTAGAAAAAGGAGGGGAAGTAATTGCAGCATCTAAGTGGGGAAAATTAAAAACAGTAACTCAAATGATTGCAATAGTCTTAGCATTCTTAGATTTAAATGCATTTGGAGAATGCTTTACAGGAGTATTACAAGGAGGAGATTTAATATTAAATTTAATAGTGACCATTATGATGATTATACAAGTAATTGCAACTATCTTTTCTGGAATTGATTATATGAAAGGTGCTAAAAAATATATAAAAGATTAATAAAAAAGTATAAAAAAATAAGGAATGAATAAATTATAAAATAAAAATGAAGTTTGCTTGACAAATTTCATTTTTTGTCTTAATATATTAAAGACTGATTTAATAAGTTAAATTACATTAGGAAGGAGTAATGAACTATGGAAGAAAAGGAAGTATTATTAACTCAAGAAGGATATAATAATTTAGAAAGCGAGTTAAATTTTTTAAAAACAGAAAAAAGAGCTGAGATAGCTGATAGAATAAAAGTTGCTCTAGGATTTGGAGATTTATCAGAAAATTCTGAATATGATGAAGCAAAAACAGCACAAGCAGAAAATGAAGTAAGAATAGCAGAACTTGAAAATAAACTAAGACATGCAAAAATTATAGAGCAAAAAGATATAGATACAGATACAGTACAAGTGGGAAACAAAGTACAAGTTCTTGATATGGAATTTGATGAAAAAGTTGAATATCAAATAGTAGGTTCAACAGAAGTAAACTTAGCTGAAAATAGAATATCTAATGAATCACCTTTAGGAGAAGCTTTACTTGGTGCAAAGAAAAATAATATTGTTGAAGTAAATGCTCCAGGTGGAATTATGAAATATAAGATATTATCAATCAAAAAATAATTTTTGAGACTTAAAATGTAAAAAGAATAAAAAATATCCTTAATAATCTAATTAAGGATATTTTTTGTTTAACTTCTAAAAAAATTAATTAAGTTCTAAGCTACTTTCTAAAGCAAGTTTTATCATTTTATTTAATCCAGTTTCTCTTTCTTCAGGAGTGGCTATTTCTTTAATGTATTTAGAATCAACAACACTCATTAAACAAGAAGCTCTTTTATTAAACATTTTTGCAGTATAAAATAATGCAAAAGCTTCCATTTCAGCTCCAAGAGGATTAAAATCTTTTGGAACTCTTTCTAAAAATTGGTTAACATCTGTCATATATACATCAAAACAATCAGTACATACAGTATTTCCTTTGAATATTTTTATATTGTTTTTATTAGCAGTTTTTTCAATTATAGAATTTAATTCTTTATTTCCATCTGCAATATGGCAATTATCATTATTTAAAGTTAAAGCAAAATTACTTTCACTAAAAACTTGATTAGAAAGTATTATATCAAATAATTTTAATTCAGGGCTATAGCTACCACAAGAACCAATTCTTATAATATTTTCTACTTCATAGAATTTATATAATTCATAAGAATAAATCCCTATACTTGGCATTCCCATTCCTGATGTCATAACAGTTATTTCTTTTCCTTTATATTTTCCTGTATACGCATATGCACATCTTATACTATTTACAAGTTTAACATCCTCTAAAAAGTTTTCAGCTATATATTTTGCACGAAGTGGGTCTCCTGGCATAATAACAGTTTTAGCAATATCACCTAATTTTGCTTCATTATGTGGTGTTGGCATAAAAATTCCTCCTTTAAATTTATTTTATATAAATAGTATATCACAAAATGAGAATTTTGGGGACGGAGCTTTTTTGTCTCATTTTATCTAAAGTACAAAAATTACTTACTTTTTGGGTATGGTTTTTTGATATCTGTTAATTTAGCAATATAATCAATAGATACATTATAATATTTTGCAAATTTTATTATTGTATCTAATGGTGGTATCCTTTCACCATTTTCATATCTGATATATGAATTCTTAGATATGTATGCTATTTCAGCACATTGTTTTTGAGTTAAGTCTTTATCTTCTCTTAAATCTCTTAATCTTGTATTCATTTAGTTCACCTCAAAAATAATTATAAAAAATACTTCATTCGGGGTTGGTTTTTACTCTATATGGGGTATTATTATTTTAACAACCCAATTGGAGTACAATATAAAATTTTAAATAATAAAAAATATTAAAACAAAAGAAAAGGAGAGAAAAATTTATGAGTAACAAAAAAGTAGGAAAAGAAGAAAATAGAAAAGGAATAACACTTATAGTTCTTGTGATTACAATAATTGTTCTTTTAATTTTAGCAGGTGTTTCAATTTCAATGTTAACGAGCCACAATGGAATACTTACTCAAGCACAAAATGCTAAAAATAGAACAGAAGAAGCACAAGAAAATGAAGCAAATGCATTAATAAGCTATGAACAAATCATAAATGCTAGTACAGGAGTGAATCTAGGAACGATAACAGGAACGGAAACAAGCAATACAGTAGCACAAGATAGTTTAGGTAATAGAGTAGTAGTGCCAGCAGGATTTACAGTAGAAAACCCAAATGATAATGTAGAAGATGGAATAATAATAGTAGATTCAGATAAAAGTAGAGTAACATATGGAAGCGAATTTGTATGGATTCCTGTAGGAGAAAACATAAAAAAGAAAGATAAAACAACATTTGATATAAAATTAGGAAGATATGTATATAAAGAAGATGGAACGATAGATATAACTTTATCAAAAACAGAACCAACAGGCCAATTAAGAAATAGTTTAGCAGATTCAATTTATTATACAGAAGGGCTAAAAGATACTCCCACAACAAATACACATGCAAAAGATATAGAGGCATTTATATCAAAAGTAAAAACAACAGGAGGATATTATATAGCAAGATATGAGGCAAGGACAAAAGCTGAAAGAACAGCTCCAACTAACGATGAAGGATTAACACAGTTAACAGTAAAACCAGATGAATATGTATATAATTTTGTAACACAGCCACAAGCAGCAAGTTTAAGTCGAAATATGTATGTAGGTACTAATTTTACAAGTGACTTAATGAATAGTTATACATGGGACACAACTATAGACTTTTTACAAAAATGTGACGATAGAGAGGGAGAAAATAAAACACCATATTCAAGACAAACTTCTTTATATGGTGGTATGGCTGAAAAAGGAACTATTGGAACAGATAAAGAAGATAAGATATGTAATATATATGATATGGCAAGGAACTGTTATGAATGGTCAACAGAAACATCTAGTAACGGTGAATGGCTTTGTGTAGCTAGAGGGGGTTGCTATAACGATGGCAATAATACTACATCTTTTCGATACGGAACAGGAATATCATATAGTAATATATACGGTGCTGGTGTTACCTTCCGTCCAATTTTATATTTATAATTTTAAAGGAAAAGCTAGTATCTTTCCTTTAAAATTTATAAAAACTGTTGTAAAAACTATTGATAAGTGATAAACTAATAATAGATTGAAAAAAAACCGAATTTTTTGGTGGATTTTTAATCTTTTTTCTTTGGTTTTATTTTTTTTAGAAAGGGGAAAAAATGAATACAAAATATATATTTGTAACAGGTGGAGTAGTATCAGGATTGGGAAAGGGAATAACAGCAGCATCTTTAGGAAGATTATTAAAAAATAGAGGATATAAGGTAACAATACAAAAATTTGACCCTTATATAAATGTAGACCCAGGAACAATGAATCCATATGAACATGGAGAAGTGTTTGTAACAGATGATGGAGCAGAAACAGACTTAGACTTAGGTCATTATGAAAGATTTATAGATGAGAATTTAACAAATAATTCTAGTGTAACAATGGGAAAAGTATACTCAACTGTAATTGAAAAAGAAAGAAAAGGAGAATACTTAGGAAAAACAGTACAAGTAATACCACATATAACAAATGAGATAAAGAAAAGAATATATGGTTTTGAAAATACTGACACAGATATAGTAATAACAGAAGTTGGAGGAACAGTAGGAGATATAGAAGGATTATCAATAATAGAGGCAATAAGACAAGTAGGATTAGAAAAAAATCCAGAAGATGTTGTATATATACATGTAACATTACTTCCATATATACATGGTTCTAATGAAATAAAATCAAAGCCAACTCAACATTCTGTAAAAGAATTACAAAGTTTGGGAATAAAACCAGATATATTAGTATGTAGAACAGAACAAGATATACCAGATAGTGTAAGAGAAAAATTATCTCTATTTTGTAATGTAAGAAAATCAAGTGTAATACAAAATAAAACAGCAGATTGTTTATATGCTGTACCTCTAATGTTAGAAGAAGAAGGACTAGCAAGAGAAGTTTGTAATCATTTAAAATTAGATAGATATATACCAGATAATACAAAATGGCAAGAAATGACAGAAAATATAAGGAAAATAGATAAAAATAAAATTGTAAAAATTGCAATAGTTGGTAAATATATAAAATTAGAAGATTCTTATATATCAGTAATAGAAAGTTTACATCATGCAGGTTTTGCAAACAATGTAAATGTAGAAATAGATTTAGTAGATGCAGAAAAAATAAATAATGAAAATGCAGAAGAAATCTTATCAAAATATGATGGTATAGTAGTGCCAGGAGGTTTTGGAAATAGAGGAATAGAAGGAAAAATAGCGACTATAAAATATGCAAGAGAAAATAAAGTTCCATTTTTAGGAATATGTTTAGGTATGCAAATGGCAGTTGTAGAATTTGCAAGAGATGTATTAGGTTTAGAAGATGCGAATTCAGCGGAATTTGATAAAAATACTAAAAATCCAGTAATACATATAATGGAAGAACAAAAAAATATAGATAAAAAAGGTGGAACAATGAGATTAGGAGCTTATCCTTGCATTGTAAAAGAAGGAAGTTTAGCAAATAAAGTTTATGGTAAAAAAGAAATATCAGAAAGACATAGACATAGATATGAATTTAATAATGACTATAGAGAAAATTTAGAAAATGCGGGATTACATATTTCAGGGACATCACCAGATGGTAAATTAGTAGAGATAGTAGAAATAGAAGACCATCCATATTTCATAGCAGGACAATTTCATCCAGAGTTAAAATCAAGACCAAACAGGCCTGCACCATTATTTACAGGATTAGTAAAAGCAGCAGTTGATAAAAAATATTAAAAATTTTAAAATAGCTATTGACAAATTTATAAAAAACCTTTATAATCTATAATTGTCAGGAGGAAAAAATGCAGGTGTAGTTCAATGGTAGAACCTCAGCCTTCCAAGCTGATGACGCGGGTTCGATTCCCACTACCTGCTCCACAAATCCTGACAATTATAATTTATTTTGCAGGTGTAGTTCAATGGTAGAACCTCAGCCTTCCAAGCTGATGACGTGGGTTCGATTCCCACTACCTGCTCCAAAGATTACTCTCATAGAATTCTAAAATAATTAGTTTAAGAATTTTATGAGAGTTTTTCGTAAACAGTAGAAAATTTAATGGCTAGAAAAGTCTATTATTTTCACCAGATAAATCGAATTAATATGTGTACGGCCTAAAATTTATGTAAATAATAAAAAACTACTAATAAATTTTTTTATAAAAATTAATCAAAATTAAAATCTAAATATACATAATTATTCATATCATAAGAAAGATTTTTATCAATCATATTTTTAGCAATCTTACAACATTTAGAAATTCTTTTACCATTAAATAGAGGGTCAATATACCTAATCTTAGCTCCATGATGAACAAAGTATACATCTTTAGGTTCTTCTTTTGAAACTTTAATTTTCGTAGCATTTCTCCAAATATTAAATATATTATTATATTTAGAATTTTCTATAATATTAATAACATCACTTTCTTTTAATTCATATAAATCTCTTATAGAAATCTTATTTTCATTATTTAATCTTTTCAAAATATCAGCAATTAGTTGCATAGAATACCTAGTTCTATCCTCACGATAGATAATAGATAGTTTACTTGTAACTTTAACAAAAACTCTAGCAATTTTTTTAGTCTTAAAACCTAATTCAATTTCATTTTCTTCATTTTTTTGAATTTCAATATTATCATATATTTCTTTAATAGAATTAAAATCTAATAAATTATAAGTAAATAAAGCATTTGATAAAGAATACTCTAATCTATCAGCAGATAATTTAGGAGTATCGTTATCAGCAATAGGATAAATATGATAATTATTTATTTCAGAAATATCAATATTATCTCTTTTTAATAAATTCATAATTTCCTTAGAATTTCTAATAATATCTGTTGTTAAATCTTCAGTTGATTCTTGTACCATATAATCTCCATTTAAGAAATCTATGCAGTGTTTAAATACAGGAGTTGATATGTCATGAAATAAACCAGCTAAAGTTTGTTTTTTATCATGGGTAAAATGCCATACAATTAAAGCAACTGCAACAGAATGGTCTAAACTTGAAAAGAAAAAGTTGCTTTCAAATAATTTAGAATATATAGTACCACAAGTAACACTAATATATGATTGTGATAGTAATTCTTTTGTATTTATATATTCATTTAACCATTCAGGAAAATTAGGTTCTAAAATATTTAAATAATCTTTAATTTCTTGTTTTATATTATTAAAATAATTCTTCAATTTATTTACCTTCTTTTATTTATATTTTTACTAAAAATATTATACTATAAGAAAAAAGAAATTTATATAAATATAAACTATTTATAAAAAATTATTGAAGAAAAAAATAAGATGTGATTATAAGAAAGACATAAAAGAAAGAATTTAGGAGGTCTTGATATGAAAAAACAAGAAATAACATTAAAAAATACAAAAGCAGAAATATTGGAAGCATTAAATGAAGCATTAGAAAGGGAAAAGAATATACAACAAGTAAAATATGAACCAGAAAAAGAAGAAAAAACTCAAAAAGAAAAACAAGCAATAGAAGAAACAAGAGAAAATGTAGAACAAAAAATATTTTCAGAAGAATTAAATAATAAATTTATAAGTTTAGAAACAGCAATAAAAGCAGAAGAAGAAAAACTAAAAGAATTATATGGAATAGAAAAAGAATTAAGTAATTTAGTAGTTGTTGTAAATGCAGGAAAAGATTATGTTGCTAAATTAAACAGTGAAAAAGAAGAAAAAGAAAAAGAGATAAATACTAATATAGAATTATTAGAAGAAGAGTATCAAGCCAAAAAAGAAGAATTACAAAAAGAATATGATTTAAAAGCTAAAAACCTAAAAATGGAAAGAGAAAGAGAAGCAGAAGAATATAACTACAAAACAAAAAGAGAAAGAGAAATAAGCAATAATAATTGGGAAGATGAAAAATTAAAAAGAGAAAAGATTTTATCAGAAAAAGAACAAAAAGCAGAAGAATTATTAAAAGAAGCAGAAGAGAAAACAGAACATATAAAAGAACTAGAAGAAAAGGTAGAAAAAATACCAGAACTTTTATCAAATGAATATGAAAAAGGAAAGCAAGAAGCAACAGAAGAAATAAAAAAGGAAAATAAATATGCAACAGAATTATTAAAAAAAGACTATCAAAATACAATTGATAGACAAAAAGACAAAATAGAATCTTTAACAGAAGAATTAAATAAATCTAATGAAGAAAAAGAATCTTTGCAAACTAAACTAGACCAAGCATATACACAAATTAAAGAAATGGCAACAAAAACTGTTGAGGCAACAGGAGGAGTAAAAATATTAGGAAATAATGCAAATGATAATAATAAATAACTTAAATAGAGTATGTAAGGTAAAACTTATATACTCTATTTGCATTTCTATTATTAAAAAATTGTTTTAAAACTACTAATATGCTTGTAAAATTTTGCAATTTAGTGTAAAATACGTTTAGATTGTAAATAATAATTAGGAGGATTGATTAAAAAGATGAGATTCGTGACAGATGAACAATCGAAAAAAGAATATAAAGAATTTTTAGAAAATCATGAAAGATGTAACTTTCAACAATCATTAGAATGGGCTGATGTAAAAAAGCCTAATTGGAAGCCAGAAGTGGTTTTAGCAGAAGATGAAGAAGGAAATATTGTAGGCTCAATATGTGTATGGATACGTAAAATGCCTATATTTGGTAATATGATGTATTCACCAAGGGGACCAGTTTGTGATATAGATGATATAGCAATAATGAAACAATTAACAGATGGAATAATAGAACTTGGAAAAAAATATAATGCATTTGTATTTAGAAACGAACCAGATATATTAAGTTCAGACCAAAACTATAGAGAAATAGTAACAAATTTAGGATATAAAATAAAAGACAATGCAAAAGATTTTAAAGATGAAATACAACCAAGATATGTATTTCGTTTAGATATAAAAGATAAAACAGAAGAAGAAGTAATGGCTGGGTTTAAACAAAAATGGAGATATAATATACGTTTAGCCGGAAGAAAAGGAGTAACAGTAAAAGAAGGGACAAAAGAAGATTTAAAAGATTTTTATAATATTATGGTAGAAACAGGAAAAAGAGATGGATTTATAATAAGACCATTAGAATATTTTGAAAAAATGTATGATTGCTTAGGTGACCATATGAAAGTTTTAATGGCATATTATGAAGGAAAACCAATATCAGGGGTAATACCAATATTTTATGGAAATAAAACATGGTATTTATATGGAGCAAGTAGTAATGAACATAGAAACTTAATGCCAAACTATCTATTACAATGGGAAATGATAAAAATGGCAATAGCAAGACATGATGATATATATGACTTTAGAGGAGTATCAGGAGTAGTAGATGAAAACCATCCACAATATGGATTATATAGATTTAAACAAGGATTTGGAGCAACATTTACAGAGTTTATAGGAGAAGTATATTATCCATTTAAACCATTAACTTATAAATTATATAAATTTTCAGAAAAAGCATTCAGAACACTTCGCGAAATAAAGAGAAAAATCTTAAAATAGGGAGAAATAACATTTGAATACCTTAGTAATAAATAAAGAAGACTTAAGTAATAATATAAAAAACATAAAAAAATATTTATCTAAAAGCGGTGTAGATGATAACGGAAATCCTGTAAAGATAATTGCAGTGGTGAAGGCAAATGGATATGGATTAGGAATAGTAGAATATACTAAATTTCTAATAAGTCAAGGAATATCCTTTTTTGCTGTGTCAACAATAGAAGAAGCACTAACTTTAAGACAAGCAGGTATTGAAGAAAAAATACTTATGCTTTCACCAATAGCAATAGAAAGTGAAGTAAGAAAATTAATAGAAAACAATATCATATTAACAATAGGTTCTAAAGAAGATGCTAAGATAGTAGAAAAAATAGGAAAAGAATTAGATAAAAAAATAAGAGTACATTTAAAAATAGATACAGGATTTGGTAGATACGGATTTGTTTATTCTAAAAGAGATGAAATGGTAGAAGTTCTAAAAGGATTACAATATGTACAAATAGAAGGAACATTCACACATTTTTCAGTAAGCTTTTATGATGATAAATATACAAAAAAACAATTTGATAGATTTTTAGATGTAATAGCAATATTAAAATTAAACGAAATAGAAACAGGAATTTTACATGTATGTAATTCAGCAGCATTTTTAAAATATCCATATATGCATTTAAATGCTGTAAGAATAGGTTCTGCTATTCTTGGAAGATTACCATTTAAAAGTATAATAAATCTTAAAAAAATAGGATATTTAGAAACATGTGTAACTGAAATAAAAGAATTACCAAAAGGATTTAATATAGGATATTCAAATAGTTATAAAACAAAAAAAGAAACCAAAATAGCAATCTTACCATGCGGGTATATGACAGGAATAAATATGGAACTTGGAAGGGATATGTTTAGATTTATAGATAAAATAAGATACTTATATAATGATATAAAATTATTCTTTAAAAAACAATATAAAACTATCCAAATAAAAAATAAGCCATGTAGAATCTTAGGAAGAATAGGAGCATATCATGTTATTTGTGATATAACAAATAAAGACATAGAAATAGGAGATAAGGCAAAGATAGAAATAAATCCAATGTTTATTGATTCTAATGTAAGAAGGGAGTACAAAGAATAATGGATGAGGAGAATACAAAAGTAGAAAATTCTAATAATCAAAAAGAAAATAAAAATGATGAAAATCCAAAAAAAGATGGGTTTTTTAAAAATGTTTGGATGTCAATTACTAAAATAGAAAAGTATCCAGATATGGCAGCAAGAGGTGTAGGAAAAGCAATTAGTTATTTAGCAAAAATAGTAGCAATTTTTGCTATAATTCTTTGCTTAGGAATGTTATATCAAACACATAATTTGTTAAAACAAGGGATAGACTATTTACAAAACAACTTTCCTGACTTTTCTTATAAAGACGGAATATTAGACGTATCTTCAGATAAGGTTGTGCAAATATCTGCAGAAGATTCAGTGATTGGAGAGGTAATAGTAGACACAAAAACTGAAGATGAAGCACAAATAAATCAATATACAACTCAAGTAGAAAATGCTGGTGGAGGAATTATTGTTTTAAAAGATAGAGTAATAATAAAAAATGCTTCAGTTGCGGGTATAGTTAGTTATCAATATAAAGATACTTTAGAATCAATGGGAATAACAGAACTTAATAAGCAAGATGTAATTAATTATGCAAATAGTAGTAGTATAATCTCATTATATGTAAGTGTATTTATAACAATGTTTGTATATGCATTTATAATATATTTTATAACAACACTTTCAAATGCAATTTTATTAAGTTTCTTTGGATTTATAACAACATGGCTTGCTAGAATAAAGATGAGATATGTTGCAATATTTAATATGTCAGTATATGCCTTAACATTATCTGTTATTTTAAATATGTTATATATAGCGGTAAATATATTTATACCATTTACAATGGAATACTTCCAAGTAATGTATGTTGCAGTAGCAGCAATATATTTGGTTGCAGCAATTATGATATTAAAAACTGATTTTATGAAAAAACAAATCGAGTTAATGAAAATAGCAGAAGCACAAGAAATGGTAAAAAAAGAATTAGAAGAAAGAGAAAGAAAACAAAAAGAAGAAAAAGAAAGAGAAGATAGAAGAAGAAAAGATAAAGAAGAGGAAGAAAAAAAGAAAAAAGAGCAAGGACAAGAAGAAAATGATACAGGAGGAGAACCTCAAGGCGTATAGAGAATAAAAGAGGAAAAAGGAGGAAAAATGAGCAAAGACAATAGAAATAGTAAAGAAAACAAAAAGGAAAAGCAAAATAAAAGATTATGGACCATATTAATATCATTAATTATATTATTGGTAGCACTAATAGGTCTTAGTATATATCTAATGCAAAATAAAGAAAAAGAAGATGAAAATACATTAGCATATACAGATTTAATAAAAGAAATATCAGCTGGTAATATCGAGAAAATAGAAATGCAAACTGGAAGTACAACAGTAAAGGTAAAAATAAGAAATGAGGAAGAAGAAAAAACAGCAATTGTACCAAATACAGAGAGTTTTATAACATTAGTGCAAAGTAAAGTAGAAGAAGGAAATGAAATAGAATTAATACAAAAGCCACGTAGTTTCATATCACAAATACCAAGTTTTATAATATCATTTTTACCAACAGCTATAATGCTTGCATTATTTATAATGATATTTAAAATGCAAGGACTTAGTGAAAAAGGAAAAGTATATGATGAAACTGAAAGAAAAACAAAAATCACATTTGATGATGTAGCAGGCTTAGATGAAGAAAAAGAAGAAATGAAAGAAATAGTTGATTTCTTAAAGAAACCAGAAAAATATACTAAAATGGGAGCTAGAGTTCCAAAAGGAGTTTTACTATATGGAAAACCAGGAACAGGAAAAACTTTAATAGCTAAAGCAATTGCTGGAGAAGCAGATGTACCATTTATTTCAATGAGTGGTTCTGAATTTATAGAAATGTTTGCAGGACTGGGAGCATCTAGAGTTAGAAAATTATTTGAAAAAGCAAGAAAACTAGCTCCATGTATTGTATTTATTGATGAAATAGATGCAATTGGTTCAAGAAGAACATCAAATAGTGGAGCAGAAACAGAAAATAACCAAACATTAAATCAATTACTAGTTGAAATGGATGGATTTGGTTCAGAAGAAACAATAATAGTATTAGCAGCAACAAATAGACCAGAAATGCTTGATAAAGCACTTTTAAGGCCGGGAAGATTTGATAGAAGAATAACAATACCGACACCGGATTTAAAAGGAAGATTAGAAATATTAAAAATTCATAGCAAAGATAAAAGATTAGCAGAAGATGTTAACTTAGAAAGTATTGCAGAAGATACAGCTGGATTTACTGGTGCAGAACTTGAAAATATTCTAAATGAAGCGGCAATAGTTGCAACTAAGAATAAACATGAAGATATTGAAAATGAAGATATAGAAGAAGCGGTAAAGAAAGTAACAGTTGGTCTAGAAAAGAGAGAAAGAAAATATTCAGAAAAAGATAAGAGATTAACAGCTTACCATGAAGCAGGACATGCTGTAGTAAGTAGGTATTTACCAACACAGACTAATGTAAAAGAAATATCAATAATACCAAGAGGTGTTGCTGGTGGCTACACAATGTATAAATCTGATGAAGATAAATACTATATATCAAAAACAGAAATGGAGGAAAAATTGGTGGCATTACTTGGTGGTAGAGCAGCAGAAAAATTAGTTTTAAATGATATATCAACAGGAGCAAGTAATGATATTGAAGTAGCAACTAAAATTGCTAGAGATATGGTAACTAAATATGGAATGAGTGACAATTTAGGTCCAATAGATTTTCAAGGAAAAGAACCATATGAAATGCAAATATTTGGAGAAAATATTGGGGATAAAATAGGATTAGAAGTTAAAGAATTAATTAATACAGCATATAATAGAGCAATATCTTTATTACAAGAACATAGAGATAAATTAGACGCTATTGCTGAAGAGTTATTAAAACATGAAAAAATAAATGAAGAAAAATTTGATGAGTTTTTCAGAGAATAAATTAAGAAGAGTGGTTAAAAAATCACTCTTTTAAATTTTATATAGAATTTATTATAATTTTGTGATATGATAATTATGGTTTTTGGTGGAGGTGAGGTTATGACAATAAGAGAAACAATAAGAAAAGGAATGATAATGCTAAAAAATAGTAACGTAACAGAGCCAAATATAAAAGCAAGACTAATAATGCAATATGTATTAAACAAACCAAGAGAATATTTATTAGTCTATGATAAAGAAATATTAATGCTAAGGCAAGAAGTAAACTATTTTAAAGCAATAAAAAAACTATGTCAAGGAATACCAATTCAACACATAACACATAGACAAGAATTTATGAAAATGACATTCTATGTAGATGAAAATGTATTAATACCAAGACAAGATACAGAAATCTTAGTAGAAGAAGTAATTAAAATAGCTAAGAAAATAAATGCAAAGAAAATATTAGACTTATGCACAGGAAGTGGAGCAATAGCTATATCTCTTGCTAAATACATAGAAAATAGTGAAATAACAGCAGTAGATATTTCAAGTAAAGCTTTAAATATAGCAAAAATAAATAGTAAAAACAACAATGTAGAAAATCAAATAACATTTATAGAATCTGACTTGTATAAAAACTTACCAAAAGAAAAATATGATATAATTGTTTCAAATCCACCATATATAAAAAAAGAAATAATAAAAAAATTAGATAAAGAAGTGCAAAAAGAACCTAAATTAGCTTTAGATGGAGGATATGATGGATTAGACTTTTATAGAAAAATAGTTAGTAAAGCGGATGAATACTTAAAATTCCATGGGTATTTATGCTTAGAAATAGGTTATGACCAAAAAGAAGAAGTAGAAGAAATAATAAGTAAGCAAGAAAAATATATAGACACATATTGTAAAAAAGACTTATGTGATAATGATAGAGTAATAGTAACAAAACTAAATTAAGAAGGGAGAAGAATATGTCTTTTTCTTCAGATGTAAAACAAGAATTAAATAAAAATAGTAATTTAGTAGATAAAAAACAAGTAAAATATGAATTAATAGGATATTTAATTTCTGGGAATATAGAAATAGGAGAAAAAAACAGTATAAAATTTTCAACGGAAAGTGATTATAATATAAATAGATTTTCTAAATTACTTGCAAACTTAGATATTAATCATAATATAGAAATTGTAGGAAAAAATTTCGTTATAACTTTAAAAATAAAGGATGTTAAAGGGCTAGGAATTTTAAAAGAAAATAAAATTTATCCAAACCAAGAAATAAATAATCTAAAAGAAGAATATTTAAAAGCAATAATAAGAGGAGTATTTATGGGCTCTGGTTCTATTAATGACCCTAATAAGAAATACCACTTAGAAATTGTATTTAAAACAGAAGAAAATTTAAATATTGTAATAGATATTTTAAAGAAATTAGATATTAATACTAAAAAAATGATAATTGAAAATAAAAAATCCTTATATATAAAAGAAGGAGAAGAAATATCAAAATTTTTAGCTTTAATTGGTGCTGCTAAAGCTGTTATGGATTTTGAAGAAATACGAATAAGAAAAGAAATGAGAGGAAAAGTAAATAGAATAGTAAATTGTGAAACAGCCAATCTAAACAAAACAATAAATGCATCAATAGAACAAATAGCAGCAATTAGAAAGTTAAAAGAAAATGGCAAATTTAATAATTTAAGTGATAATTTAAAAGAAATTGCAAACCTAAGATTAGAAAATCCGGATATGTCACTTATAGACTTGGGTAAAAAATTAAATAAGCCACTTGGAAAATCAGGTGTAAATTATAGGCTAAAAAAGATAATGGAGATAGCAAATGAGTAGTAAAAACT
The DNA here is from genome assembly GCA_944387565.1 of uncultured Clostridia bacterium. GTDB lineage: Bacteria > Bacillota > Clostridia > TANB77 > CAG-508 > CAG-269. Next base: position 31,873 of record CALXFJ010000002.1, read on the forward strand.
TTGGAATATATATACATATACCATTTTGTGCAAAAAAATGTAATTATTGTGATTTTATTTCTTTTGAAAATAAAAATAATTTAATAGAAAAATATATAAATGCATTAAAAGAAGAAATGGAAAAGTTTGACTTTTCAAAATGTGAGGTAACAACTATTTACTTAGGAGGAGGAACGCCTTCATATATAAAACAAAATTATATAATAGAAATATTAGAATTATTAAAAAACAAATTAGTAAACAATAAAACAAAGTGGGAAGATATAGAAATTACAATTGAGGTAAATCCAGGAACAGTAACTAAAGAGAAATTAGAAGCATATAAGGCATCAGGAATTAATAGATTAAGTATTGGACTTCAAAGTACAAATGATAAATTACTAAAACAAATAGGAAGAATCCATACTTATAATGAATTTTTAAATACATATAATATAGCTAAAGAAATAGGATTTAATAATATAAATGTAGATTTAATGATAGCACTTCCTAACCAAACAATACGGAGATATAAAAGAAAGTTTAGAAAAAATAATAGAGTTAAAACCTAATCATATTAGTGTATATTCATTAATAGTAGAAGAAGGAACAGTAATTGCAAAAGAACTAGAAGAAGGAAAAATAGACCTTCCAAGTGATGAAGAAGAAAGGAAAATGTATTGGTATGTTAAAGACTTTCTTGAGCTTTCTGGATATAATCATTATGAAATATCTAATTTTTCTAAAGCAGGAAAAGAATCAAAACACAACTTAAATTGTTGGAATCAGGAAGAATATATAGGATTTGGACTAGCAGCCCATTCATATATAGATGGATTAAGATTTTGTAATATATCTAACTTAGAGGAGTATATAAAAAACATCAATAATTTAGAATTCAATAAAAATAAAATAATCGAAGAAAAACAAACAAAAGAAGATATGGAAAAAGAATTTATGATGTTAGGTTTTAGAAAGATAGAAGGTGTAGATATTTCTAAATTTAAAGAAAAATATTTAGAAAATCCAATATTTTTATACAGAAAAGAACTTGATAAATTAGCTAAGGAAGGTTTAATTGAGGTTGATTTAAATAATATAAAACTAACGAATAAAGGATTAGATTTAGCAAATTTGGTTTTTGAAGAATTTGTATAAAAAAGAAAAAATGTTCGTAAAAACTGTTGACATTTTTAAAAAATAAATATAGAATAAAAGCGAACATTTTTTTAGGAGGTATATATATGATATCAACCTTACATATTAAAAATATAGGAATAATAGATGATTTAAATATAGATTTAAATAAAGGTTTAAATGTATTAACAGGAGAAACTGGTGCAGGCAAAACATTAATAATAGATTCTTTAAAAATAATATCTGGAGGAAGGTTTTCAAAAGATATGATGAGAAGAGGAGCTTCTAATTCTTATGTAGAACTTTGCATGTATGTTCCAGAATCAGAAAAAGCAGAAGATGGAAATATAATAGTTTCAAGAGAAATAACAAGTTCTGGTAAAAATATGTGTAAAATAAATGGAAGAATGGTTACTGTAAATGAATTAAAAGAATTTATGAAAGATTTTATAGAAATACATGGTCAGAATGATAATCAAAATCTGTTAGATAATAAAAAGCATTTAAATTATTTAGACAGTTATTCTGGAGAAATAATAACATCTTTAAAAGAATCTTATAAAAACTATTATAATGAATATAAAGATATAGTAAAAAAGCTAAAAGAAAATTTTGGAGATGAAAAAGAAAAACAAAGAAGAATTGATTTATTACACTATCAAATAAAAGAAATAGAAGAAGCGGATTTAAAAATAAATGAAGAAGAAGAATTAGAAAACCAAAGAAAAATAATAATGAATTCAGAAAAAATAGCAGAAAATTTAGAAACAGCAAATAATTTAATAGAGGAAAATGGAATAGACAATATAAGTCTAGCAATAAGAGCTTTAGAAAAAATAGAGTCATTAGATAGTAAATATGAAAAAGCCACAAATGATTTAAAAAATGTATATTATGAATTACAAGAAGTATCAAGAGATATAAGTTTATATAAAGATGATACAGATTTTGATGAAGAAGAAAGAAATATTGTTGAAGAAAGATTAGATTTAATACATCAATTAAAAAGAAAATATGGAAATACAATAGAAGAAATTTTACAGTATAAAGATGAAATTCAAAAAGAGTTAGATAAAATTGAAAATTTAGAAGAATATAATATGAGGTTAAAAAAGAAAAAAGATGAATTACAAAAAGAATTAAACTCTTTAGCTAAAAAAATACATGAAATTAGGATTGCATCTTCTAAAAAATTAATGTATGATATAGATGAAGAACTTAAAGACCTAGAAATGAAAAATGCAAAAATAAATATAAAAGTAGATTATGTAGAAAATGAGTTCTTTAAAGATGGAAAAGATATTGTCAAATTCTATATTATTACTAATGTTGGAGAAGAAGAAAAAGAATTAGCTAAAATAGCGTCAGGAGGAGAAATGTCAAGAATAATGCTTGCTATTAAGAAAGTACTTGCAGAATTTGATAATACTCCAGTTTTGGTTTTTGATGAAATAGACACAGGAATTAGTGGAAACGCAGCAAATAGTGTTGCAAAAAAATTAAAGTCAATTGCCAATAAACACCAAGTTCTATGTATATCTCACTTACCAAATATTGCAGCAATTGCAGATTACAATTATTTTATAAGTAAGAATGTGTTAGAAAATAGAACTTGTACACAAATAAAATTGTTACAAGAAAGTGAGGTGTTGGAAGAAATTGCTAGAATTTCATCAGGCGAAGTAAATGATATTACATTAGAATATGCTAAAAGATTACGTGAAAAAATAGCTTGATGACTAGAATAGAATTTTTATACAATGGATAAAATAATGTAAGAATTTGGAATTTAGGAGGATGAGAATATGAATAATTATTTAAAAATTGAAGAAGTAAAAGGAATGCAAATATTAGATTCTAGAGGAAACCCAACAGTACAAGTTGAGGTTATAACAGAAGATGGAACTTCAGGAATAGCAGCTGTACCATCAGGAGCTTCAACAGGAAGTTTTGAAGCAGTTGAATTACGTGATGGAGATAAGACAAGATATTTAGGAAAAGGTGTAGAAAAGGCAGTAGAAAATGTTAATAAAAAAATAGCTAAAAAAATAGTTGGAATGAATGTATTTGACCAAAGAAAAATAGATGAAGAAATGTTAAAATTAGATGATACTCCAAATAAATCAAATCTAGGAGCAAATGCAATTTTAGGTGTATCATTAGCTGTAGCAAGAGCTGCTGCAAATAGTTTAGGAATGGAATTATATAAATATATAGGTGGAATAAATGGAACAGAATTACCTGTACCTATGATGAATATTTTAAATGGTGGAAAACATGCAGAAAATAATATTAGTATTCAAGAATTTATGATAATGCCAGTTGGAGATATTACTTTTGCAGAAAGACTTAGAAGAGGTTCTGAAATATATCATTCATTAAAGAAAGTATTAAAAGAAAGAGGACATGATGTGGGTGTAGGTGATGAAGGTGGATTTGCACCTAATCTAGAAAGTGAAGAAGAAGCATTAGATACTATTGTTGAAGCTATTAAAAAAGCTGGATATGAACCAGGAAAAGATATTATGTTAGCATTAGATGTTGCAAGTACAGAGATGTATGAAGAAGCTAAAAAAATAAATAAAACAGGATATTATTTCTGGAAAACAGATAAATTCAAGACAAGTGAAGAAATGATTGATTATATAGAAGAATTATGTAATAAATATCCAATAATTTCAGTAGAAGATGGATTAGCAGAAGAAGATTGGGAAGCTTGGGAAGAGTTAACAAAGAGATTAGGAAATAAAATCCAACTTGTTGGAGATGATTTATTTGTTACAAATCCAACAAGATTAAGAAAAGGAATCGAAAAACATGTAGCAAATAGTATTCTTATTAAACCTAACCAAATAGGAAGTTTAACAGAGACTTTAGATACTATAGCATTAGCTAAGAAAAATAATTATACAACAGTTATATCTCATAGATCAGGTGAAACAGAAGATACTACAATCGCTGATATAGCAGTTGCAGTAAATGCAGGACAAATAAAAACAGGAGCACCTTGTAGAACAGATAGAGTTGCAAAATATAATAGACTTCTATATATTGAACAAGATTTATAAATAACAAAAATAAAAAGCAGATAATTTCTGCTTTTTATTTTGGCTTTATTATTTAATATTTCTTAATTGTGATAATCTAATTAATGAGAATATTAATAATGCAACTACTGCAACGCCTACTGTAATTAAAATAGTTGTCATACCAGCTTTTGGTAAAACTGCTGGTGGTTCTGTAAGTCTTAAAACAGGTGTTACATCTGATGTTTGAGTTTGGTCATTATTATTAAAATCTTTATAAGTAATATCAACTTTTTGGTTTGTATCTAACAATTTATCTACTATACTACTATCAAAATCTTCTTTTAATTTTAATGTATATTGAACTGTAGCAGTTTGTCCACTTGCAAGTTCTGGAATTGTCCAAGTAATTGAGTTGTCTGTTGGGTCAACTTCTGCTGAGATTTCACCAATATTTGTATCTGATACATATGCAAATTCAAAATTATCTATAATTTCTTGTGGGAAGTAATCTTTTATTACTATATTTTTATAAGATTGTGATACAGGTAATAATGAATTATAAATATCGTTTGTAATTGTTTCTTCTACTTCGTCATCTGTTACATAATAGAAATTACCAGTTGTTGGATTTTCTTCTGTTCCGAATATTTCATTAATAATTTCACCAAATGTTTTTTCTATATTAATTGGAGTATAATCTTCATCTTCAATTCCTGTTAACATTGTAGTAATATTAATTCCTTCATTTTCTAATTGTTGCAATTTAGCTTTTGTTGTATTTATTACATCATCTGAATAATAAGGGTTATTGTATCCTAATGCTATATTTGGTACGCCATCTGTTAGAACTATCATATATTTATTATTATTGTTTTTTGTAAATTGTTCACTAGCTAAAGTAATACCTGCATCTAAGTCTGTTCTTGGTCCATTTGCTTCTATATTAGAAATTGCATTATTTAATTCTGTTGCATTGTTACTTAAAGCAGCAACTACATTGGCATCTGCTGAAGTTCCTTCTTGAGATGAATCTACATTACTAGAGAAACTAACAATTCCAATTTGTAAATTATCATTTCCTTCTAATAAATTAGAAACTAAAGTTTTAGAAGATTCAAATATTAAATCTTTTCTAGATTCTGATTGTTCATTATCAGGTTCTACTAGTTCATTCATACTATCAGAATTATCTAATACTAACATTAATTCTCCTGCTGGTTTAGAATTTTCTTCCTCATTTGTTACTTGTAATTGTAAAGTAACTTCTTTGTTAGCTAAATCCTTATTAATTAATTTCTTTTCAAATTTTGAATTTTCTCCAATTTGAATTGTGCAAACAGGTTCTTCTACAACTTCCATTTGAACTGTACTATATGATGCAAAAGATATATTTGCAATAAAAATTAAAATTAAAAATATCCCTAAAAAAATCTTTTTCTTCATTTAAAAATCCTCTCCTTACTATATTATTTCCACATATTACATATTTTATCACAAAATAGAAAATAAACAAGAAAAAACATAAAATTTTTATAAATGTAATATTTTTGTAAAATATAGAACCAATAAAATAATAAAAATGATATTAAATAACTAAAATATTTGTTAAAATCAATAAAAAAAGTTATAAAGCCCTTGAAACTCATGTAAAAATGTGGTAAAATAAAAAAGGTGTTAAAAGTAAAACCAAGTAAAAAGCAAAGTATATATATTACAAATATGCATAAGAGAAAAATGGTCATAGGCTGTAAACCATTTAGCATAAATATATAGAAATTTCACTTTTTAGGTCTTTTTCTGAAATAACAGTAGGGAAGAGCGGTTGAACCGTTAAAACTTTAATGAGGTTAGTAAAAACTAATAAATTTAGGTGGTACCACGAATGATTGACCATTTCGTCCTAAAAAGTAGGATAGAAATGGTTTTTTGATGTTAAATTTTAAATAAAATTTAATATAAAGGATGTGTTGAAATGTTAAAACAAAAAATAGTAGAAGATTATTTTGATGCTAGTATGTATAGCAACCAAGAAATATTACAAAGAATAGAAGAAACAAAAAAAGAATTTTCTAAAAAAATAGTAAATGTAGACATTAATTTAAATGAATTTGGAGTTTATGTAGTTACATATTACTTTAAAAATAAAAATAATGTATTTCAAAAAATAATGATTAAATTAAAAGGAAAAAACAAAGAAAAGAAAAAAGTTTTATTAAAAGAAAAAAATGACGAATTAGATTTAAAATCTAAAGTAGAAAAAAATTTAGAACATAAAAAATCAAAAGAACAGAAAGAAAAAGATAAAATAAAAGCAAGAATGGAAAAATATACAGGTAATAAATATGGAATGTATAAGCAAACAGGTACATACAAACCGTATTAATATAAAATAAAGAAAAAAAGGAGAAGAAGAAACATGGAAGAAGAAATTGCAAAAATCAAGGAAAATTCCATAAAAGAAATGGAAAATAGCAAAGACTTAAAAAGCCTAAATGATATTAGAGTAAAATATTTAGGTAAAAAAGGAGAACTAACTTTAGTATTAAGAGGAATGGGAAAACTAAGTCCTGAAAAAAGACCTGTTATAGGAAGTTTAGTAAACCAAGTAAGAGATGAATTAAATAATTTATTGGAAGAAAAGGAAAAAGAATTAAAAAAACAAGAATTACAAAGAAAATTAGCAACAGAAAATATTGATGTAACAGAACCAAGTAAAAAAATACATTTGGGCTCACTTCATCCAATAACTCAAATAATAGAAGAAGTTGAAGATATATTTTTAGGAATGGGTTATGAAATAGCAGATGGTCCAGAAGTAGAAAAAGCAATATATAATTTTGACAAATTAAATACACCACCAGACCATCCAGCAAGAGATATACAAGATACTTTTTATATTACAGATGATATAGTATTAAGAAGTCAAACATCGCCGGTGCAAGCAAGAGTGATGGAAACAAAGAAACCACCAATAAAAATTATATGCCCAGGAGCTGTTTATCGTTCAGATAGTATAGATGCAACACATTCACCAGTTTTCCATCAAATAGAAGGATTAGTAGTTGATAAAAATATATCTATGACAGATTTAAAAGGAACATTAGAAATGTTTACTAAAAAATGTTTGGGAGAAAATACTAAAATTCGTTTTAGACCACATCATTTTCCATTTACAGAACCAAGTGCAGAAGCAGATGTTTCATGTTTCGTATGTGGAGGAAAAGGCTGTAGAGTATGTAAAGGTGAAGGATGGATAGAATTATTAGGATGTGGTATGGTTCATCCAAATGTATTTAAAAATTGTGGAATAGACCCAGATGAATATACAGGATTTGCATTTGGATTTGGTGTAGAAAGAATAGCAATGGCGAAATTCGGAATTGAAGATATGAGATTATTATTTGAAAATGATGCAAGATTTTTAAAACAATTTTAATTCTTAGATAAGAAAATAAATAATAAATAATCAAAAATTTGATATTTAAAGGAGTGTTGAAAAGTGGTTTTTTTTAGTAAAAAGCCAAAGAAAAATAAAATTTACTCATTACAAGATGCTATGAAATTAGTAAGTGAAAATGAAGGGTATTCAGTAGTTCAAGAAGGAAATGGCTATAAGATAATTTCAGATGAGGAAGCAAATTCACATATTGAAAGATATAAAGCTAGAAATAGAGATATGGAAAGATTAAGATTCCAAGAAGGATTACGTTCTGGAGTTTCAGATACTATTACTGTAAACCCAGTAGAAAATTCAAACTACATAAATAGATATAATTACAGTAGTGAGGAAAGAGAATAAGAAAGGAAGAAAAATAAATGAAAGCAAGTGTTGAATGGTTAAAAGAATATAGTGACATAGATGTTAGTTGTGAAGAATTAGGAGATATTCTTACAATGACAGGTTCAAAAGTAGAAGAAATAGACCAAAAAGGAAATGATATAAAAAACGTAGTAGTTGGAAAAATATTAGAAATAAAAAAACATCCAAATGCAGATAAATTAGTTGTAACCAAAGTAGATATAGGAAATGAAACATTACAAATAGTAACAGGGGCAAAAAATATCAAAGAAAATGATATAGTTCCAATAGCAAAAGATGGTGCAGAACTTCCAGGTGGAAAGAAAATAGTAAAAAGCCCATTAAGAGGAATAGACTCATGTGGAATGATGTGTTCTGTAGGAGAACTTGGATTAGATATTAAAGATTATCCAAATCAAATAGAAGATGGAATAATGATACTTCCTAAATCTTATGAAAAAGACTTAGGGAAAGATATAGTAGATGTATTAAATTTAAGAGAAGAAGTAATAGATTTTGAAATAACACCAAATAGACCAGATTGCTTATCAATAGAAGGTTTAGGAAGAGAAACAGCAGCATCACTTGGGAAAACATTTAAAAATCCTAGAAAAAATTTAGATGAACTAAAAATAGAAGATAAAAATGAAATAGAAGGGATAAAAGTAGATATAACAGCACCAGATTTATGTTATAGATATATAGCTAGAGTTGTTAAAAATGTAAAAATTGGACCATCACCAGAATGGATGGTAAGAAGATTAAAAGCTTGTGGAGTTAGAAGTATAAATAATATAGTAGATATAACAAATTGTGTTATGTTAGAACTAGGTCAACCAATGCATGCTTTTGATATTAATTCAATAGAAGGAAAACATATTACAGTAAGAAGAGCAAAAAATGGAGAAAAAATTACAACATTAGATGAAGTAGAAAGAACTTTAGATGAAAATGATTTAGTAATAGCAGATGAGAAGAAGCCTGTAGCCATAGCAGGTGTTATGGGAGGTTTAAATTCAGAAATAGAAGAAACAACAAAAACTGTAGTATTTGAGTCAGCTATGTTCTATGGTGGAAATGTTAGAAAAACAGCTAAAAAAGTTGGACTAAGAACAGAAAGCTCTTCTAGATTTGAAAAAGGATTATCTTCAGAAAATACATTAAGAGCGATAAATAGAGCAGTAGAATTGGTAGAATTATTAGGTGCTGGTGAACCAGTAGATGGTAAAATAGATGTATACCCAACAAAACAAAAAATAAATAAAATAAAATTAGATGTAGATAGAATAAATAATTTACTTGGAACTAAAATTTCTAAACAAGAAATGATAGATATATTAGAAAAAATAGATATAAAAGTAGAAAATGATTTTGCAATAGCTCCATATTTTAGAATGGATTTAGAATTTGTTGCAGATATAGCAGAAGAAATTGCAAGATTTTATGGATATGATAAATTAGATACAACATTAATAAAAGCTGCAACAACATTAGGAGTAAGAACAAAAGAACAAAAAATAGAAAAGAAAATAGAAGATGTATTAGTAAATAATGGTCTTTCTGAAATTTATACATATGGATTTGTAGGGGAAAAAGATTTAGAAAAATCAAAAATACGTAAAGAACTAATAGAAAATGCAATAACAATAACAAATCCATTAAGTGATGAATATAAATTAATGAGACCAACAACAATACCTAGCATGATGCAAATACTTGCTTTAAATAATAATAGAAAAAATCAAAATGTAAAATTATTTGATATTTCTAGAAATTATAGAAATATAAATGGAGAAGTTGAAAAAGGAGAAGTTCCTTTACAAGAAAATATTTTAACAATAGGTATGTATGGTGATGATGTTGATTTCTATACATTAAAAGGATTAATTGAAAATGTTTTAGAAGTTTCAAATGTAAATTCATATGATATACAAAAAGAAACACAAAATGAATCATATCATCCAGGTAGATGTGCTAATATAAAAGTAGGAATAGATGTAATTGCAACAATAGGAGAAGTTCATCCAGAGGTTTTAATGAATTATGATATCAATAAAAAATGTTATTTAGCAGAAGTAAATATAACAAAAATAGTTAAATACTCTAAACAAAATAAGAAATATCATGAAGTACCAAAATTCCCAGCAGTTGAAAGAGATATTGCAATTATAGTAGATGAAAACATAGAAGTTGGAGAAATAGAAAAAACAATTATAAGAAAAGCTAGAAAACTATTAAAAGGTAAAAAATCATTAGAAGAATTAAAATTATTTGATATTTATAGAGATGAAAAAATTGGAGAAAATAAAAGGAGTGTAGCTTATAGTTTAGTATTTAGAGATTTAAGTAAAAGCTTATCTGATGATGAAATAAATCCAGTTATGGAGGAAATTACAAAAGAATTAGAAAATAAATTTAATGCAGAGCTTAGAAAATAAAATAAAAGTATAGACAAAAAGAAAAAAATATAATAAAATGTAGAAAAATAAAATAAACAAAGGAGAAGTCTGATATGGAAGAAACAAAGAAAAAAGAAGATGTAGAGAAGAAAGAAACAACTGTAGGAGAAATGAAAAAAGTTAAAAAAGCAAAATTAGGACCAGCAGCAACAGTTTTACTTTCAATAATAGCGGCATTAGGAATAATAGTATTTGCAATACTTATGTATTTTATATTTATATCATTATAGAACGGAAGGGAGATATAATATTTATCTTCCTTTTTTTTTCTTGCAAATATTTCTTAAATAAAAATGTAAGTAGGTATTTAGATAAAATAGTGAGGATTAGAAAAATGGACAAAACAAATATATTATGATAAAATAATTATGTCATCTTAGAAAGGAGCAAAATGGAAAGAACGAAAATCTTTGAATTACGGGATAAATATCAAGGAAGGAAAAAGTCTGGATATGATATTGAACCGGAAACAGGAGCTATAATTGTTTATCCTTTAGATGCTGTATATTATAAAGGCATTTATTATTCCATGAAAGAGGGAGACCCTGTTTTCTTTGGAAACTATGTTGCCTATGTAAGAGAGTATATGAAGGAAAAGCCATTACAGGTTCCTGGAAGTGGAGTTATAGTTTACAGAACGAATGAAGATGGAGAAGTAGAAGTACTTTTACAACTTCGAGGAGACTTTAACCAATATGGACTTCCAGGAGGTGGAATCGAAATAGGTGAAACCTATGAGGAATGTGCTGTAAACGAACTCTTGCAGGAAACAGCATATATTGCAAGGAAGGATGATTTAGAACTTGCAAATGTATATGCTGGACCTAAGCATGTTACTAGGTATCCTAATGGAGATATTGTTTTTCACACAGTTGTTGTATTCAAGATTGAGGCTAGCAAATGTAAGAAAGCTCCTCATGATTTTGATAAAATCGAAACAAAAAAACTTGAGTGGAAAACAATAGAACAAATTGAGGAACTCTTGAAAGGAGATAAAGTCTTTCCAAACAATATTCCCATATTTGAGGACATTGTAAATAAGTTTTTTATTTAAAAAACTTAGAAAAAGAGGTTACTAAAAAGTAGCCTCTTTTTCACTTTTTTTCTTAAAACTATTGACAAATACCAAAAAATGGTGTAAAGTATATTAGCATTACAAAAAGAAAAGAGGTAATCATTGTGGAGAAGAAAGTTGAAATAAGTTTTTTATGTCAGTTATATGGAAAACTATTAACAAAAAAACAATATGAATTCATTGATGATTACTATAATTCAGACTTGTCATTATCAGAAATAGCAGAAAATAACAATATAACAAGACAAGCTGTAAGAGACATTATAAAAAAGGGGGAAAAGAAACTTTTCGAATACGAAGAAAAGCTACAATTTATGAAAAGGATGTTAAATCAAGAAAAAAGAATTGAAAAAGCTTTAGCTGAACTTACAAAAATACAAAAAGATTATTCAGATAAAGAAATAGCAAATGTATTAGAAAATGTTAAAAAAGAATTAAATTATTTAGTATAAAGATGGGAGTTGAAAATATGGCTTTTGAGGGTTTATCTTCTAGATTACAAGAAATAACAAGAAAAATTAGAGGAAAAGCAAGAATAACTGAAAGTGACTTAAAAGAAATGTTAAGGGAAGTTAAACTTGCACTTTTAGAAGCAGATGTCAACTACAAAATAGTAAAAGACTTTATAGAAACAATAAGACAAAAAGCTCTAGGTCAAGATGTTTTAAAATCATTAACACCTGGTCAACAAGTAGTAAAAATAGTTAAAGATGAATTGGTAGAATTACTAGGAGGAACTGAAAGTAAAGTAAACTTTACACCTAATCCACCAACAGTTATTATGTTAGTAGGATTACAAGGTTCTGGTAAGACAACAACAGCAGGTAAACTTGCAAATCTATTTAGAAAACAAGGTAAAAAACCATTACTTGTCGCATGTGATGTATATAGACCAGCAGCTATAGAACAATTAAAAGTAGTAGGAAAACAATTAAATATACCAGTATTTAGTAATGAGGCATCAAAAGATGTAGTTCATATTGCAAAACAGGCTGTGTCTGTTGCATATTCTAAATTAAATGATGTTGTAATTCTAGATACAGCAGGTCGTTTACATATAGATGAACAATTAATGGATGAATTAAAAAGATTAAAAACAGAAGTAAGACCACATGAAATACTATTAGTAGTTGATAGTATGACAGGTCAAGATGCTGTAAATGTAGCAGAAAAATTTAATGAGACAGTAGGAATAGATGGAGTGGTACTTACAAAACTGGATGGAGATACTAGAGGTGGTGCAGCTTTATCAGTAAAAAAAGTTACAGGAAAACCAATAAAGTTTGCAGCAACAGGAGAAAAACTAAGTGATATAGAAGTATTTCATCCAGATAGAATGGCAAGCAGAATTTTAGGAATGGGTGATATTTTATCAGTCATTGAAAAAGCAGAAGAATCATTTGATTTAGAGCAAGCTGAAAAAATGGAAAAACAATTAAAGAAAAAAGAGCTTGACTTAGATGATTATTTATCTCAAATAAGACAGATAAAGAAAATGGGTTCATTTTCATCATTGTTAAAACTAATACCAGGTATGAACCAATTAAAAGATGTAAAAATAGATGACAAAGAATTTGTTAGAATAGAGGCAATTATTTGTTCAATGACAAAAGAAGAAAAGAAAGATGTAAGACTTTTAAACGGTAGTCGTAGACAACGTATAGCAAAGCGGAAGTGGAACATCAGTACAAGAAATTAATAAGTTTATAAAATCATTTGAAATGACACAAAAAATGATGAAAAAAGTAAAAAACAATAAAGGTGGACTAAAAAATATAATGAACAATATGAATTTAAAAGGTTTAAAATAGTTATTAATATTAAGTTGCTGTGCAAAGCTGCAGATAACTTATGTAATATAAAAGTATATAATAAAAATCAGTTGGATTTTTTAGGAGGTGAATACTTATGGTAAAAATAAGATTACAAAGACAAGGAAAGAAAAAAGTTCCATTTTATCACATTGTTGTAGCTGATTCAAGAAGCCCAAGAGATGGTAAAATAATAGAACAAATAGGAACATATGACCCAATGACAGAACCATCAACAATTGTTTTAGATAATGAAAAAGTTGAAAAATGGATTAAAAATGGTGCAAAACCAACACCTACAGTAAAAGAATTAATAGAAAAAGCAAATAAGTAATAAACTTATAACTGGAGGTAAAAATGGAAGAGGTTTTAAGAATCATTATTTCAAGTTTAGTAGAAAATAAAGATGCTGTTGAAATTAATAAAGTAGATGGTGAAAAGGAAACTAAATTTGAGGTAAAAGTAGCCAAGGAAGATATGGGACGAGTAATTGGTAGACAAGGAAAACTTGCAAAATCAATACGTACAGTCATGAAATCTGTAGCTACAAAAGAACATAAAAGAATTTCAGTTGAATTTATTGGATAATGGAGTTTATTATGACAAAATATCTAGAAATTGGACAAATTGTAAACACTTTTGGTATTAAAGGAATGGTAAAAGTAAATCCGTTTACTGATAATATTAGAAGGTTTGACAGATTAAAAAAAGTATATATCGGTAGTGTTAAAGAAAAAAAGAAAATAGAAATCGAAGAAGTTAAATATCATAAAAATATGGTATTAATAAAGTTTAAAGATATAAATAATCCAGATGAGGCAAATTTATTACGTAATAAATATCTTTTTGTTGATAGAGAAGATGAAGAACCTTTAGAAGAAGGAACTTATTATATAGTAGATATGTTAGGACTAGATGTTTATACTGATGAAAATGAACTTTTAGGAACTTTAGATGATATCTATAATACTGGAAGTAACGATATATATGTAGTAAAAAATGAATTAGGAAAACAAATTCTTCTTCCTGCTATCAAAGATGTAATTAAAGAAGTTAATTTGGAAGAAAAAAAGATAATCGTTCACTTAATTCCTGGTTTAATTTAGTTGGAGGAAATGATGAAATTTGATATTTTAACACTTTTTCCAGAAATGTTTAGTTCATTAGAACAAAGCATTATTGGAAGAGCGGTAGAAAATGGACAAATTAGTATTAATTTGATTAATATTAGAGACTTTTCAACTGATAAACATAAAAAAGTAGATGATACTCCATATGGTGGAGGTGCTGGTATGGTTATGATGCCAGATGTTATATATAGTGCTTATAAATCATTAGAAAGTAGTGATGCAAAAGTTATATATATGTCACCTAAGGGAAAAACTTTAAACCAAGAAAAAGTAGAGGAATTATCAAAAGAAAACCATTTAATAATTCTTTGTGGGCATTATGAAGGAATAGACCAAAGAGTTTTAGATAAAATTGTGGATGAAGAAATATCTATTGGAGATTATGTATTAACAGGTGGAGAAATTCCGGCTATGGTACTAATTGATAGTGTAAGTAGATATGTAAAAGGAGTTTTAAAAGAAGATTCTATTAAAGAAGAAAGTTTTTCAAATGGACTTTTAGAATATCCACAATATACAAGACCAGAGATATTCCAAGGAGAAAGAGTACCAGAGGTATTACTTTCTGGAAATCATCAAGAGATAGATAAGTGGAGAAAAGAAAAATCTTTAGAAATAACTAAAAAAAATAGACCTGATTTATTAAAAAAATAATGAAGTGCAAATAAGTGCACCGCTCTTAAAAAAATAGAAGAAAAGGAGGAAGTTCTAAATGGATATTATAAAATCTATTGAACATGAGCAATTAAAAAATAAAATACCTGAACTAAAAGTTGGTAATACAGTTAGAGTACACGTAAGAATCAAAGAAGGAAATAAAGAAAGAATCCAAGTATTTGAAGGAATTATTATAAAAGTACAAGGTGGAGGAGTGAACAAATCATTCACAGTAAGAAAGATTTCTTATGGTGTAGGTGTTGAAAAAACATTCTTAGTTCATTCACCATTAGTTGAAAAAGTAGAACTTGTTAGAGTTGGTAAAGCTAGAAGAGCAAGATTATTCTACTTAAGAGACAGAGTTGGTAAAGCAGCTAAGACTAAAGAACAAGTTGGTGCTAGAATTGAAAATAAAGAAATTACTATTAAAGAAGATTTAGTAGAAGAAGCACCAGTAGAATCAGCTCCAGAAGAAGCACCAAGTATTGAAACTGAAAATCCAACAGTTCAAGAAACTGTAGATACTGTAACAGAAGAAACAGTTGAAACAGTTAAAGAAGAGCCTGTAAAAGAAGAAGCTAAAAAAGAAGAAAAAGCAGAATAATAATAAATGAGACAAATTGGGGACGGACCTTATTTGTCTCATTTATTATTTGTTTAAAAAAATAATGTAAAATAAAAAATTTTTCTATTAAGATATTGATATAAAAGGATTTAAAGAAAAAGCGAACAAATATTTTAATTTTTTTATGAAAAACTATTGACAAAATAAAAAACAAAATATAAAATATAGACAACAAAAGCGAACAACATTTTGTAAAACAGAAGTTTAATAAGGAGTGGTATGAAATGAATTTAGTAAGTAGAAGAATAAATGTTAAAACAGTTGTAAATAACAGTATTGAGAGACATCCAGTACCAGTATTAGGTATAGATTATAGAGTTAAAATTATTTACAAAAATATTAAATTTATAAGCTTAGATGTAGAAGAAAAGACAATTAAAATATCACTACCAAACCGATATAAAAAAATGTCAAATAAAGAGATTTTAGATTTAGCAATTGATAAAATGTATGAGCAAATTGCAAATACAGAAATTGAAAGAGCTATGGAAAAAACAAGAATAATGTTAGGATTTGCTCCAGATGAATATGAAATCTCTAAAATAAATACATTAGGTAAATGTGAAGATAATAAAATAACAATAAATCCTGAAGTTGTTAAATATAGTAGGAAAGTAATTGATTATGTTGTTTTACATCAATATTGTCATCTAAAATATAAAACACATGCTAAAGGTTTTTATAAATTAATTAAAAAATATGTTCCTGATTATAAAGATTATGAAGAATTAATTAAAAGTTTATAATAAGAAAAATCCTCCTAAATAGGAGGATTTAACTAATGAAAGGAGATTTGATATCACATTGCAAATATCATATAGTATTTGCACCCAAATATAGTAAGATATAAAAGTTTGTAACTTCTATATCTTAAATAATTATTACATATATACTAAAAAAAGTAAAGAGTTTTAAAAAATTCTCCAAAAGTATTTATATTTCTATTTTTATCTGGTATAATAAATAAAAACATTGGGGTATCGCCAAGTGGTAAGGCATCGGACTCTGACTCCGACATTCCTGTGTTCGAATCACAGTACCCCAGCCAATGATTATTAGATAAATATAAAATGTTTAATTTGTATAATAATGCTAATCTAAAATGATTATGAATTTTAGAATATTAAAAAGCTTTAAAAATTATTTATAAGGAGTAAATATGGGAGAATATAATGGAAGAATAAATGTACCAAAAGATACAATGTTATTTGTAGTAAATGATATATTCAATAGGAATGTTAAAGTAAATACAACTAAAGAAAATATACTTAAAATGATGCCAGAAATATATAAAAATACAGAAGATAAAGAGATAATAAAAATGCTACCTTATAGAGCATATAAAGATTTAGAAAGATTAATAGAATATATAAAAACAAGTGATGATATTAAAACATTTTTTTATAAAAGAGAACATCCGGATATAAGATATTTAGAAGATGCTATGGTTATAGTTAATAGAGTAAAATATAATAAATATGATTATTTTCTTAATCCAGGAGTTATAGAGAATTTAAAAAGATTATTTTCAGAAGAAAATAAATTAATAGCAAAAAGATATGGAGAGATAGAAAATTTAACAGTAGGAATGTTATATACATATGGCATGGTAGATTTTGAGTTTTTAAGAAAACAATTATGCAAATATATGGATGAAATTATTACAGAAAAAGAATTAAGAGATTTTTATTTTAAAAGATTAAAGTTAAATACATTTGTAAATGATTATAATATCAGGTGGGGAAATTCAAATGAGACTCAAGATTTTGTTACATATTTAGATGAAGAGCTTGCTCCAATTGATATAGGAGAAATAGCAGAACAACAAAAAGCAAGAGGAATGCAATATAAACATTTTAGTAAACAAGAAATATTAAAAAGAGAAGAATACTTATGGAATAAAGATACACAAGAATTATATGATTTTATAAAGTCTAGAAATAAGAATATATATGAATGGCAATTTAAACGTTTATTAAAAGAAAATGAATTAGGAATAGGGATTTTTGATAATTTATTAAGTTTGTGCGTGTTTGAAGATGAGTTTGAGGTACAAAGATTTTTAAATTTAGTTATGGACTGGTATAATAATAGTCCTCAATATATGTTAGGAGGTTATTCACCAAACGAATTTAGAAAAGTATGGAGATGAAATATATGGTTACCTTGTCTAAAATTATAGAAGGATTAGAAATGGTAAATGATATTACTGATTGTTATTATAATCCGAATAAAGATGAGATTTTTTGTCTGATATTGGAGAATATGAAAATTTAACAGAAGATGAAATAGATGAATTATTTGAGAAATCAATTATTCTTCCAACACAGTATGAAATAAATGAATACCAAATAATGGCCGATTTTATAGAAATAATTGAAAATGAAAAAATAAAAGAAAAACTACAAAATATAATACAAGGAAAAGGAGCATTTAGAAGGTTTAAAGATTATTGTTTTCAAGTAAATATAATTCAAGATTGGTATAGATTTAAAGAGAAAAAATATAAGGAAATAGCAATAGAATGGTGCAAGCAAAATGGATTAAAATATAAAGAATAATAGTTAAAAATATTTAATTTTAGTGTTTATCTGTAAATGTTCACTTTCATTTACAGATTTTTTAAAATATTTTATAAAAATTATTTATCAAATGTGGTTTATTTGATATAATGTGTTTGATAAAAAATATTTGGAGGAAAACAAATGAGAAAAATTAATTCAAAAGGAATAACTTTAATTAGTTTGGTAATTACAATTGCTGTATTATTAATTTTAGCTTCTATTGCTACATATAGTGGAATAGATGTTATTAGACAATCAAAATTAAATAAGTTTACAGCAGAAATGAAAGTTATGCAGACACAAGTAAATGATTTATACCAAAAATATACAGATGGAAGAAGTGTAACTATTGGAGGTAGTACTTATACAGGAGATGATATTTTAAATAAAATAGGACAGGATTTACCATCTAATGCTGATAGTGTTTTTACAAGTGAAAAATCTGGAATAACGGAAAAAGAAGGATATAGATATTATAATCAAGATACAATTAAAGGATTAAATATAGATGGAGTAGAAGGAGAATTCTATGTTAATGTAAAAAATAGAAGTGTAATATCAACTGAAGGGCTAGAATATGAAGGAACTACTTATTATACTTTAGAACAATTACCAAATGGATTGTATAATGTAGATTATGAAGATAAAAATACAGGAAAACCAACATTTGATGTTTCAATAGAAAATATTGGAGATAAAAATAGAATTGTTATATCAAATATTAATTATAATGGTTATGTAGATAAATGGCAAGTAAAATATCAAAAAGAAGGACAAGATTATTGGAGTACTTCTGATGATTTAAGCTTTGTAGTTTCGGAAGATGGACTTTATAAAGTAAAGATAGTTAATGGAAATATAGAATCAGATGAGAAAAAAGTAATGATTTCAGATGGAAGATGGAATGGAAGTGTAAATATACCTAATCTAAAAGGAGATATGGAACCAGTATATTGGGATGAAAGTAATAATGAAGTAAATTTAGAAGATGATAATTTTGATTCAACTAAATGGTATGATTATAATAGTAATAAATGGGCAAATGCAAAAACATCTGACGGAAGTTATTGGGTATGGATACCAAGATATGAATACCAAGTAATAAATAATGTAACTGATAGTAGCCAAGCAGGAACAGTAAATGTTAATTTTATCCCAACAAGTACAATAACAGCATGTAGTAGTGATTATTATATACACCCATCATTTAGAGATGATAGTAGTAATAATTTCTCTAATGGTGGATGGGATAGTGAGTTACCAGGATTTTGGGTAGCAAAATATGAAATGAGTATGGAAGATGGAAATGGAAATCATGTAGAAACGACAGAATCCAATGGAAATGTAGCTTTAAGTGATACTGTAAAGATTGTAAGTAAACCAGGAGTGACAAGCTGGAGATATATAAATATAGCAAATAGTTATACAAATTCATATAATTATGATAGAACAAAAGAAAGCCATTTAATGAAAAATAGTGAATGGGGAGCAGTAGCATTTTTAACACATAGTAAATATGGAAGAAAAGGACAAGAAGTAACAATAAATTCAAATAGTAGTTATTATACAGGAGGAGGTACAGGAGAAGCATATAAAACAACAAATACAAATCAAAGTAGTACAGGAAATATAACAGGGATATACGATTTAAATGGAGGAGCTATTGAATATGTAGCGGCATTTAATGGAAATTATTCAGGAGAATATTATACAGGAAGTTCATATGTAGATGCAGAAGGAAATAATTTTGCAAATACGGGGGGAAAAAGTACAAAGTATGCAACAGCTTATTCAGGAACATTAATAAGCTCAGCATATAAACGAGGTGATGCAACTTATGAAACAACTGGGTGGAACGGAGATAATGAGTTTTTCATAACTTCTGATAGAACGTTTTTTATACGCAGTGGAAGCTATTTGGCTGGTTCTAGTGCAGGAATATTTTATTATAATTCTGTGAATGGTGGGTATAATAATGAAGATATTTATCGTTATTCATTCCGCATATGTCTTGCTTAATATTTTATTTATATATATAAAGTAAATAAATTTTATATAAAAATAATTTACTTTTTCTAAAAAAGAACTAATAAAAAACTATTAGTTCTTCTTTACTTTTATGGAAAAATAAGGTATAATAAACAGGTAATTTATAAGAGTTAGGAGAGATTTTTATGTCAGAAAAAGAAAACAATGAAGAACTGGATATGAATCATTTAATGCAAATAAGAAGAGATAAATTAGAAGAACTACAAAAAGAAGGAAAAGACCCATATCAAATAACAAAATTTAATAGAACAAACACAGCAGGAGAAATAAAAGCAAACTATGAAAAATTTGAACAAAAAGATGTAACAGTAGCTGGAAGAATAATAGCAAAAAGAATAATGGGAAAAGCATCATTTTGTACTATACAAGATAGTGATGAAAAAATCCAAAGTTATGTAAGTATAAATGATTTAGGAGAAGAAAGTTATAAAGCATTTAAGACATTTGATATTGGAGATATTATAGGAATTACTGGATTTGTATTTAAAACAAGAACAGAAGAAATATCAGTTCATGCTAAAGAAGTAACATTACTTTCAAAATCATTAAGACCATTACCAGAAAAATTCCATGGACTAAAAGACCCAGATTTAAGATATCGTCAAAGATATGTTGATTTAATAGTAAATCCAGAAGTAAAAGAAACATTTATATTAAGAAGTAAAATAATAAGCAAAATAAGAGAAATATTAAATGAAAAAGGATTTTTAGAAGTTGAAACACCAATATTAAACACAATATCAGGTGGAGCAACAGCAAAACCATTTATAACACATCACAATGCTTTAAATATTGATATGTATTTAAGAATAGCACTTGAATTAAATCTAAAAAGATTAATAGTTGGTGGATTTGATAAAGTATATGAAATGGGAAGAGTATTCAGAAATGAAGGTATGGACATAAGACACAACCCAGAATTTACAGAATTAGAACTATATGCATCATATCAAGATTATCATGACATGATGGATATAACAGAAGAAATATTCTCAAGAACAGCTAAAGAAGTATTAGGAACAACAAAAATAAACTATCAAGGACAAGATATAGATTTAGCACCAGGATGGAAGAGAATAACAATGATAGATAGTATAAAAGAAGTAACAGGAATAGACTTTAATGAAATAAAAACTGATGAAGAAGCAGTTGCTTTAGCAAAAGAAAGAGGGTTAGAAATTCCAGATAAGACAAAAGAAACTAGAGGAGATGTAATAAGTATATTCTTTGATGAATATGTAGAAGAAACATTAATACAACCAACATTTGTATATGATTACCCAATAGAAATATCACCACTTGCTAAAAAGAAGAAAGAAGACCCAAGACTTACAGAAAGATTTGAAGCATTTATTGGCGGTCGTGAATATGGAAATGCATTCTCAGAATTAAATGACCCAATAGACCAATATCAAAGATTCAAGAAACAAGTAGAGGCAAGAGAAGCAGGAGACGAAGAAGCAGGAATGATGGATGAAGATTATATCCAAGCATTAGAAATAGGTTTACCACCAACTGGAGGATTAGGAATAGGAATTGACCGTTTAGTAATGTTATTAACTGATTCTAGTTCAATAAGAGATGCTTTATTATTCCCTACAATGAAGCCAATAGAAAAATAATAGATAAGAGTTGCTATATAAAGTAATAAAAGTAAAGGATTTATGCAATGATAGATTTTACAGAAGCAACATTAGTTAAATTTCCAGGCTCTATAAGAGAAAAAATAGAACATTCCTATAAAAAATTAAGTATAAATAAAAGAGGATAACAAAGGAGTAAATATGTTTAATTTTTCATTTGATAGAAGAGTATTATATATAGTAATTGCAATATTAGTAGTAATATCATTAACTAATCTAATGACAAACCCAGGAGCATTATATTCATTACTACTTGGAATACCGGGAGTGTTAGTAGCAATTACATTCCACGAATTTGCACATGGTATAGTAGCGTATAAATTAGGAGACAATACAGCCAAAAATGAAGGAAGACTTAGCCTTAATCCATTTGCACACTTAGACCCAATAGGAACATTAATGTTAGTATTTGCAGGATTTGGTTGGGGAAAACCGGTACATGTAAATCCAAGTAACTATACAAGAAAAATTTCAATGGAAAAAGGAGAAGCAATAGTATCAGCAGCAGGACCAATAATGAATATCTTACTTGCATTTGTATTTGCAATTATATATTTTGTAATATATAAATTTGCAGGAAGTGAAATTTTGGATTCAACAGTAGGATGGGTAATAATGCAAATAATAGCTTCTACAATTGCAACTAACGTAGGATTAGGAGTATTTAACTTAATACCATTACCACCACTAGATGGTTCAAAAATAATTATGCCATTTTTACCATACAAGGCAAAACAATGGTTTATAAATAATGAGCAAATATTTTATCTAGTATTTATAGTATTATGGATAACAGGATTAGCTGGAAGAATAATATCACCAGCAATTACTTGGATTGCAACAGGAATAATGAATATTTGTAGTTTTATATTATAAAAATAAGGGTTTCAGACGCCTTTTGTGGCTATGAAGCCTATATTAATATTAAAGGAAGGAAAAAACATGAAAGATATACTAACAATGGGAATAGAATCAAGCTGTGATGAAACATCAGTAGCAATAGTGAAAAATGGAAGAGAAATATTATCAAATGTAATAGACACACAAATACCTATACATGAAAAATATGGTGGAGTGGTTCCGGAAATAGCATCAAGGAATCATATAGAAGCAATATCAAGAGTAGCAAAAAAAGCTTTTAAAGACGCAAATGTCAAAATAGAAGATATAGATGCAATAACACCAACATATGGGCCAGGATTAGTAGGCGCATTACTTGTAGGAGTATCATATGCAAAAGCATTAGCATTTGCAAATAATATACCACTTGTTGGAGTAAATCACATAGAAGGACATATTGCAGCAAATTATATAACACATAAAGAATTAAAACCACCATTTTTATGCGTAATGATGTCAGGAGGAAATACACAAATTATTTATGTAAAAGATTATACAAAGTTTGAAGTATTAGGAAAAACAAGAGACGATGCAATAGGAGAAGCATTTGATAAAGTAGCAAGAGTAGTTGGACTAGGATATCCAGGGGGACCAAAAGTAGACAAACTAGCAAAAGAAGGAATAGCAAACATAGACCTTCCAAAAACACATTTTGAAAAAGAAGAATATACATTAGACTTTAGCTTTAGTGGAATAAAAACAGCGGTAATAAATTTACATCATAAAAATCCTAATATAAATAAAGCTGATTTATGTGCTAGCTTTGAAAAAAACGTAACAGAGACTTTAATGGAAAACGTAAAAAAAGCAATAGAGAAAACAGGAATAAAAGTAGTTAGCCTAGCAGGAGGAGTATCAGCAAATACATATATAAGAGGGGCTTTTAAAGAGCTAGAAAAAGAAGGAATAAAAGTATATATGCCAGACTTAAAACTATGTACTGATAATGCAGCGATGATAGCATCAAGCGGATATTACAATTTTATAGAAGGAAAAAGAAGTTCATTAGACTTAAATGCAATACCAAATTTAAAATTAAACAATAACTAAAGAAAGGAAAATAAATGGAAGAGAATAAAGAAAATAGTAAAGAAGAAAAATCAAAAGAAAACAAGAAAGAAAAAACTAAAAATAAAAAAATATTAGTATTAATAATAGGAATAATGATTGTAATAGTAGCAGGGATAGCAGTATTTACAATGTCACAAAGAAATGATAAAGAGAAAAAAGCAGAAGAAATATTTGGAAATGATTACTGTGACTCAGTATTACATATGGCAACTAGAGATTTAGTAGAACATACATGTAGCATATGTGGAGAAAAATTCCAAGATTCAGGAATGAGAGCAGATATTTGTGATAAATGTGCTAATTTATTAGACCGTTGTAATTTCTGTGGGAAAAAATTAAGTGAAGAAGTAAAAGAACAAAGAAATGAATTATTAGGAGAATAGAGGAGTAGTATATGTCAATATATACAATAGGAGATTTACATTTATCTTTTAAAGAAAATAAGCCAATGAGTGTATTTGGAGATAATTGGAAAGACCATGATAAAAAAATAAAAAAGGACTGGGAAGAAAAAGTAAAAGAAGAAGATTTAGTAATCTTACCAGGAGATTTTTCATGGGCAATGTATTTAAAAGACACAGATGAAGATTTTAAATATTTAAATAACTTACCAGGAAGAAAACTATTATTAAAAGGAAATCATGATTACTGGTGGACAACTTTAAATAAGATGAGGAATTTTTTAAAAGAAAATGATTTCGAAAATATAGATTTTATATATAATAATGCATATGAATTTGAAAACCACATTATAGTAGGAGCAAGAGGATGGAGTATGACAGATGATGCAGAGGATATTAGATTGTTTAAAAGAGATGCAATAAGATTAGAATTATCAATAAAGGATGGAATAGAAAAATACGGGGATGAAAAGGAAATAATAGCATTTACACATTATCCGCCAATTATAAAATCCAATATTACTAAAAATGAAACAAATGAAATGATAGATATATTAAAAAAATATAACATAAAAAGATGTTATTATGGACATTTACATAGTACATCAATTAAAGATGCAGTAGAAGGAGAATATTTTGGAATTAACTTTAAATTAGTAAGTGCTGATGGATTAGATTTTAAATTATGGAGGATTTAAATAAATTCTATGATAGATTTAAATAAAGATGTAAAATATATAAAAGGAGTAGGACCAAATAGAGTATTACTTTTAAATAAACTTCGGAATATTTACTTTAAAAGATTTAATTACATATTATCCAAGAACATATGAAGATAGGAGCAAGCCTAAATATATATATGAATGTGAAGATGGAGAAGAAGTATTAATAGAAGCGGTTGCATGTAATAGAGTAAATAGTATAAAACTTAAAGGTAAGACTATGCAAAGATTACAAGTAAGAGATGAAACAGGAGATGCAATAATAACATGGTTTAACCAACCTTATTTAAGAGATACATTTAAAATAGGAGAAAAATATAAATTTTTTGGTAAGGTAAATAAAAAAACAGGAAAAATAATGTTTAATTCACCAGTATTTGATAAAGGAGATAAAATCCAAAATACAGGAAGAATTATTCCTATATATCCACTTACTTTTAAACTTTCTCAAAATCAATTAAGAAAGATTATGGAAGCTGGAATAAAAGAAGTATATGGAAATTTACCAGAAACTTTACCTAATTACTTATTAGAAGAATATAAGTTAGAAAATATAAATGATGCAACAAAACATATACATTTTCCAGATGAATTTAAAGATTTTAATATAGCAAGAAAGAGGCTTGTTTTTGAAGAATTATTATCAGTACAACTTGCACTTTTAGAATTAAAAAATAGCTATAATAATGATATAAAAGGAATAGCTTTTAGTAAAGATGCTAAAATGTCTGATGTAATAAATTCATTACCATTTAAATTAACAAAAGCACAATTAAGAGTATTAGAAGAAATTGATAGTGATATGGAATCTAATAAAAATATGAATAGATTACTTCAAGGAGATGTAGGTTCTGGTAAAACTGTAGTTGCAATGTGTGCAGCATATAAAGCAGTAAAATCGGGATATCAAGCAGCAATAATGGCACCAACCGCAATTTTAGCTACTCAGCATTTAGAAAACTTTAAAGGGATGTTAGAAAATTTAGGAATTAGATGTGAATTATTAATTTCAGGAATAACTAAAAAGAAAAAAGAAGATATATTGGAAAGATTAAAAAATGGTGAAATAGATATATTAATAGGAACACATGCAATTATTGAAGATAATGTACTATTTAAAAAATTAGGATTAGTTGTAACAGATGAACAACATAGATTTGGTGTAAAACAAAGAACGAAAATTGCAGAAAAAGGAGAAAATCCAGATGTGTTAGTAATGACAGCAACACCAATACCACGTACACTTGCTTTAATATTATATGGAGACTTAGATATATCAATTATAGATGAATTGCCACCAAATAGAAAAAAAATAGAAACTTTTGCAGTAAATAGGAAAATGACAGATAGAGTAAATGCTTTTATAAGAAAGCAAATAGAAGAAGGAAGACAAGCATATATAGTATGTCCTCTAGTAGAAGAAAACGAAGAAATGGATTTAAAATCTGTTGAAAAAATATATGAAACTTATAGTAAAGAAGTCTTTCCAGATTATAAGGTAGAATATATACATGGAAAAATGAAACCAAAAGAAAAAGATAGTATAATGGAAAGATTTAAAAATAAAGAAATAGATATATTAATATCAACAACTGTAATAGAAGTAGGAGTAGATGTTCCAAATAGTAATATAATGGTAATAGAAAATGCAGAAAGATTTGGATTAGCACAACTTCATCAATTAAGAGGAAGAGTAGGAAGAGGTAATTATCAGTCTTATTGTATTTTAATATGTGAAGGAAACAGCGAAACAATAA
Organism: uncultured Clostridia bacterium; assembly: GCA_944387565.1. Classification (GTDB taxonomy): domain Bacteria; phylum Bacillota; class Clostridia; order TANB77; family CAG-508; genus CAG-269. The sequence continues at coordinate 58,681 of CALXFJ010000002.1, forward strand.
GGAAAAGAATGAAAGTTATGTGTGAAACAAATGATGGATTTGTAATATCAGAAAAGGACTTGGAACTAAGAGGTTCAGGAGATTTTTTTGGAACAGCACAACATGGACTTCCAGAATTTAAAATTGCTAACTTATTTGAAGATGTGGATGTATTAAAAATGGTACAAAGTGTAGCAATGAAAATATTATTAGATGACCCTAAACTAGAAAAAGAAAAAAATAAATTATTAAAAGAATTAATAAAGGACAAATTTACAAAAAGAATAGAAATATAAGGCTGTTTTTAGAACGGCTTCAAAAAACAGCCTATAAATTTTCTTGGTGAAGAAGATAGTATTTATTGACTTCTTTCAAGAAAAATAGTATATTAATATAGACAAATAAAAAAGGATGTTGATAAAAATGTTTCAAATAATTGTTAGTTTATTAGCAGCAATAATGTTACTTATAGGAGTTATTTTAATATATGATGCACGTTTAATAACAAAAAAATTTTTTGGATTTGGAGACCAAAATGAAGCTTCTAGTGGATTAAAAATATTAGGTTTTTTATTAGTCATAATAGGAGGACTTATTTTATATTTTAATTTTTAAAATTTGCTTGACAAAGTGTAGTGATTTGTGCTAATATAAGTATTGTTAAGTTGAAAAATAAATATGCGGATGTGGCGGAACTGGTAGACGCGCTAGTCTTAGGAACTAGTGCCAACGGCGTGGGGGTTCAAGTCCCTTCATCCGCACCAAAATAGAAATCAATACAGAAGTTGGTTTCTATTTTTTTGTAAATAATTTTTGAAAAAATTTACATAATGTGGTATAATAGTAATTGTATACTCCAAGTGAGTATTTTTAATAACATACCAATACATAAGGATGAAATATGAAAGATACAACAATTACGGTAGAAAATATGTCACAATTGGTAAGCAATACCTTTAAGGAATGCCTTTTTAAGGAAGGCGAAGATACATCAAACTATGTTATAGGAGAAGGAATTAAGAACAATTTTGGATTTAATCCCCAAAGACTAGAACAACATCGTGAGCTTGTAACAGCTATACTTAACGAATTGCCAGATGACTTTAAGAAAGGGTATACTTTTCTTGGCATTTGTGTCAATAAAGATGGTAAGTTGTGGACAGGTGAACACAGAGTTTGTGAACAACTAGTTGCTATGGCAAATGCATTAGGTTTGATGTCTTATTGCTTCCCAAGGACCGTTTGGGGTGTTTTGCCTCAAAAACTTCCGTATGTACAAATTAATTAATGGTATGAATTAAATAAGAAATTATTCTTCCCACCTCGAAAGAGGTGGTTTCTTTTGGTTCTTTTTACAAAAATGCAAAACCTTAAATTTTGTGATATGATATAAAAGATAAAGTAATAAGGAGAATGAAATGGAAGAAATATATATAAAAGCAAGAGCAAAAATAAACCTAAATTTAGAAGTATTAGGAAAAAGAGAAGATAATTATCATAATATAAAATCAATATTTCAAAAAATAAACTTATATGATGAAATAAAAATAAAAAAATTAAAAATAGACAAATTTAAAATGATTACAAACATAAAAGAATTAAATAATGAAGAAAATATTATTTATAAAGCTTACAAAAAATTAAAAGAAAAATATGAGCAAATAAAAGGAATTGAGATAAAATTAAATAAAAGAATCCCAATCCAAGCAGGAATGGCAGGGGGAAGTACAGATTGTGCAGCTTTTATTGTAGCAATGAATAAATTATTTTCTTTAAACTTATCAAAAGAAAAAATGAAAACTTTAGGAAAAGAATTAGGAGCTGATGTAGTTCCATGTTTTTATAATAGAGCTGTGATAGTAGAAGGAATAGGAGATATAGTAACTAAAATAGATACAAACTTTAAATACTATATAGTTATTATAAAACCCGAAATATCTTGTAATACCAAAGAAATGTATAACAGATTAGATGAAAAAGAAATAAAACAAAAAGATACAACAAAAAAAATAATAAAAGCTTTAGAAAATCACGATATAAAAATACTATCAAATAATCTGTATAATGTATTTGAAGAAGTTATAGAAAATAAGGAAATAATAAAAGAGTTAAAAGAAGAACTTATAAAATATGGAGCAATATCTTCATTAATGACTGGTTCAGGCTCAGCAGTTTATGGAATATTTAAAGATAAGGATACAGCAAAAAATGCATATGAAAAATTAAAAGATAAATATAATACATATATATGCACATCATATAATTAAAAAAAGATTTATATAAAAATAAAATACCCTTCAAGAAAATAAATTTCTTGAGGGGTATCATTGAATTTAGCCAGTTTGATTTGTTAGTGTTGCTCAGGTATTGCATTTCGTACCATGCATAGATACTTTAATGCATAATCTATATCTTGAGCAGTAATGATATAATTACCATTATTTTCTTCAATAGAAATATCTTCATCTCTGAATATATTATCTATATCAAATGAAGAATAATTGTTCCTCCATTCTATCCTTATAGAAGAAATTCTGGTGTTACTACCAATAACAATATCGCCATCAATAGTATGGAACAGAATCCAAGGAGAATAAGAATTTGGGTCATATCCATTTGGTAACAATTCATATGTATACTCATTAGGCTCATAGACATGGTCCATAAGGCTTAGAGTGAACCTATTGATTTCAATAAGTTCTCTATAATTACGATAACAAGAATCATGATAGAATTTTCCATCAATATAAATGCATGGAGAATCCTTAAAGTCTTTCATCATAAATTTGTTACAGCAACATTGACAAATTGTACCATCTTTGGGAATATGATACCGAGTTGAATAAAAACTTATAGAACTATTATTATTCTTAAAGTTTTCATAACTTTCAACAATACCATGCCTAATTAGCTTATCCCTTTCTTCTTTTGTTGCTTTGATTAACCTAATTGAACCAAGTTTGTCTAGTAAGAGCCAACCAAAGACAACAAATTCATTGAGAGTTTGATTAGGATGAGATTTGATAAAAAGTGCTCTATCATTTAATAATTCATAGAAAAATGAAAGAGTTACAATTTTATCTTGAACAGCCATGATGGAATCAAAATAGTTTTTTGGTTTATCAAAAACTCGTTCCTCATAAGAAATTTCTACAACAGGGAGAGAATTATCTTTACTTTCTCTAGATATTTTGGCTTGCTTAAGTCTAAAGATTCTTGTTTGTTCTTTAGTGAAATTAGGATGACCAAAAATATCAAAAGATAAAGGAATAATTTGTTCTCCTTGAAAAGAAACTTTTACACTATAGGGAAGGGCTAATTTATCCAAAGTGATATGTCCTAAATTGCCAACATTTTTAATTGGCTTATTTTCAATGATCATGATAGAACCTCCAAATATTTTAGGTTTTACTGATAAAAATTTCGGAGGTTAATGCCTCCGAAATATCGGATGGCATTTAAATTACCATCATTGATATATATTATACTATTGCTTTACATAAAATTCAAGAAAAAATTGTGATATCTTGTTTAAAAAAATAAAATTAAGAAAAAATAAATAAATTATTAAGAAAAATAGTATATAATAATAAAAATTATATATTTGTAAAAAAATAAAACGACTTTTATATATTAGGAAAGTAAAACAATTTGTTTTAAAACTGTACGAAAAATAAAATTTTATCAAAAAACTTGCGAAAATTTGTTTTACATGATATAAATATGAAAGTGAATGGAGGTGAGGACTTGAAACTAACATTTACATGTGATTTAAGAATAAAAGAGACACAAGAAAAAATAATAAAATGAAATAAAATTTTCACTTTGTTATATACAATTTTTTTAATCTGTTTTTTTAATTTGATACATTTTATTAATTTCTGGATATTTTAAATAGCTAATTTACAAATAAAGAGAGGATTATTTAAAACAAATAGTGGGAAAATAATAAATGCAGATGTAAATGGAAGTATAAATATTCTAAGAAAATATATAAAAGAAGTCTTTAGTCCAAACCTAGAAATAGCGATGGATATTGGTCGAGAACAACGACCATTAAAGAAAAGGGTTGCCTAAGGAATTAGGTGGAAACTTAAAAACAACATCTTTACAAAAATTGCTACTAATTAGAAATTAGTAGCAAGGGTGAAAATTTTAATTTTCACATTTGTTCAAATATGGTATACTAGATAGGAAATGTAAAAAAGTAAGGGAGATATAAATGTGGATAAAAATCAAAAATCAAAAATAATAAAAATAATAGTGTTTATTATAACAATTTTATTATTAATATCTTTAACAATATATTTATTTCCAATAATGAGTAATTTGTTTAAACCAGAAGGAAGAGAAATGTTTAAACAACAAATACAACAAAATGGAACAACGGGGATGTTTATTTTGTTAGGATTAGAGATGGCTCAAATATTATTACCAATACTTCCGGGAGAACCAATAGAAATTTTAGCAGGAATGTGTTATGGAACAATTGGAGGATTTTTATTTATTACTTTTTCAGTGTTATTAATAACAAGTATAATATTTTTTGTTGTAAGAAAATTAGGAAGAGATTTTGTTTACACAATAGTAAGTAAAGAAAAAATAGATAAATTAGAAAATAGCAAATTATTTAAAAATCCTAAAAAGATAGAATATATAATGTTAATATTATTCTTTATTCCAGGTACTCCTAAGGATTTATTAGTATATATTGCAGGATTACTTCCTGTAAATCCGGTAAGATTTATTTTAATTTCAAGTTTTGCAAGATTTCCTTCAATAATATCATCTACAATTGCAGGAGATACATTAGTAGAAGGAAACTGGCATATTGGATTACTTTGTTATTTAGCAACATTTGCATTAGTAGGAATAATTGTTTTAGTAACTAAGAAATTAGATAAATCTAAAACTACAGAAAATATTTTAAATGAGATTCAAAATGAAAAAACTGATAGTAAAGCAGGAAAATAAACATCTTGCTTTACTTTTTTTCTATAAAATGTTAAAATTTATTAGAAAATAAATATAAAGAGGAGAAAATATGCCAGTAGAAAAAAATCAAGAATATATTGTAGAAATTATAGATAATGGTTATGAAGGAGAAGGAATTGCTAAAATTGAGAATTTTACAATATTTATTCCTAATAGTATAAAAGGTGAAAAAGTAAGGATTTTAATAGTTAAAGTACTAAAATCACATGCATTTGGTAAAGTTTTAGAAATAATAAAAACATCAGAATATAGAAAAGAAAGTGATTGTGAAACTTATAAACGCTGTGGAGGTTGTGATTTAAGACATATTAAATATGAAGAGACACTGAGAATGAAACAAAATGCAGTTCAAAGTTTGGTAAATAAAACTTTAGAAAACAAGGTGAAAGTAGAAGAGACTTTAGGAATGGAAAATCCTTATAATTATAGAAATAAAGCTCAGTATCCTGTAGGATTAGATAAAGAAGGAAAACCGATTATAGGAGTATTTGCAAATAGAACACATGAAATTATACCAATCAAAGAATGTTTGATACAAAATAAAAAAAGTGAAAATTTAGCTAAATTTGTGCTAGAGTTTATAAAGAAAAATAACATTAGTGTTTATAATGAAAAAACTACAAAAGGTTTGGTAAGACATATTGTTACTAAAATTGGAATTAAGACAAATGAAATTATGTGTATAATTGTAATTAATGGTAGAAATATTCCTAAAGAAAAAGAATTAGTAAGTGAAATATTAAAAGCATTTCCAGAAGTTAAAACAATTGTTAAAAATATAAATACTAAAAACACAAATGTGATTATGGGAAAAGAAAATATAAATTTATATGGAGATGGATATATAAAGGATAAATTAGGAGATTTTGTATTTAAGATATCACCACTTTCTTTTTACCAAGTAAATCCTATTCAAGCAGAAAAACTTTATAATATAGCAGTTAAAGGAGCGGAAATTAGCAAAGATGATGTTGTGTTTGATTTATATTGTGGAATTGGAACAATATCACTATTTATGGCAAAATATGCTAAAAAGGTTTATGGTATTGAGATTGTAGAAGATGCTATAAAAGATGCAAAAGAAAATAGTAAATTAAATAATATAAAAAATTCTGAGTTTATTGCAGGAGATGTAGAAATTGTTTTAGATGACTTAATAAATAAGAAGAAAATAATTCCAGATATTATTATGGTAGACCCTCCAAGAAAGGGACTAGATAATAAAAGTATAAATAATATATTAAAAATTAGTCCTAAAAAAGTGGTTTATGTTAGTTGTAATCCAGCAACACTTGTAAGAGATTTGAAGAGTTTGGAAGAAAAATATGAAATAAAAACAATAAAACCAGTTGATATGTTTCCATTTAGCAAACATATTGAGTGTGTTTCAGTGCTATGTTTGAAGTAAAACTCAAAATTATTGAGATTTGAAAAAATCAAAAAAATATGTAAAAGCAGAGTCAGCAAGGAAAGAAAAACATTCATATCTACCGTATCTATACGAGGCATGTTAAGCATATATAGTGAATATATAAAAAATACTTAAATTTAGAAGTTAAAAATAAAATTATAAGAAAGAAGAAGCACTCTAAGTAAAGTACTTTGATAAGTGCTTTGTTTTTTGGGGAAAATTCATGACAAACACTTGTCGGAAATCTTCGTAAATGATATAATATTTACGAAGATTTCCGACAAAGGAGAAAAAATAGAGATGGATAATATTAAAAAAATTGAAAAATTATTAAATAAGAAAAATGGAATTATAACAACAAGAGAAGTTGAAGAATTAGGAATTAACAGTAGAATTCTAACAAGGATGATTGAAAGAGGGATAATTGAAAGAGTTGCAAGAGGTGTTTATATAAGTGTAGATACACTAGAAGATACATATTTTATAACACAAGCTATATGTAAAAAAGGTATATTCTCTCATGAAACAGCTTTATATTTTCATGATTTATGCGATAGAACACCTATAAAATATCAATTAACAGTACCAACTAATTATAATAACATATTAATAAAAAATAAAAACTATCAATTTTTTTATTTGAAAGAAGAACTATATGAAATAGGTATTACAGAAATAAAAACGCCTTATGGAAATAAAGTAAAAGTCTATGATTTAGAAAGAACAATATGTGATATTATAAGAAATAAAAAGAAAATTGAAATAGCTTTATTTACAGACGCAATGAAAAGATATGCTGATAGAAAAGATAGAGATTCTATTAAATTGCATAAATATGCAAAAATATTTAATATTGAAGATGAACTAAGAAAATATCTGGAGGTTTTGCTATGATAGCTAAAAATAGAGCACAACTAAAAGCATGGATAAAAAATATGTCAGCAAAAGTTGATGTGAATGAAAATATAATTCTACAAAATTATATGCTAGAGAGGCTATTGGAAAGAAGTGCTGTATCAGAATATAAATATAAATTTATATTAAAAGGTGGAATGCTAATAACAGCTATAGTTGGAATAGATATGAGAAATACACTAGATATGGATGCAACAATAAAAGGTTTTGACTTAGAAAAAGACAACTTAGAAAATATATTAAATGAAATTTTTAATATTGATTTAGATGATGGTGTAACTTTTGAATTTAGAGGAATAAAAGAAATAAGACAAGAAGATGAATATGGTGGATACAGAGTATCATTAGATGCCAAGTTTGATAAGTTAGTTGTACCTATGAAACTAGATATAACAACAGGAGATGTTATTACTCCAAAAGAAATAAAATACAAATTTGATTTGTTGTTTGAAGAGCGTTCTATAGAGATACTTGATTATAATATGGAAACTGTAATTGCAGATAAATTTGAAACAATTATATCTAGAAATGTTGATACTACAAGAGCAAGAGATTTTTATGATATTTATATTTTATGGACAACACAACAGAAGAATTTTGATAAGAAATCGTTAAAACAAGCTATTATAAAGAAATTTGAGTATAGAGGCTCTGTTGATAAATTAAATAATATAGATGAAATAGTGGAAGTTATAAAAGAAAGTGAAGCTTTAAAAGAACATTGGAAAAACTATCAAGGCAAGTTTAGTTATGCAAAAGATATTAGTTATGAAGATACAGTGAAAGAGCTAATGGAAATAGTCGATGTTATAAAAAGCAATAGTAATTATAATAAAATATATTAAAATTATAGCTATTGTGTATAAATTTTGACAATACTTTAACAGTAATGGTACTATGTAAAAAGTTGTATGAAATTAGCTTAAAATAAGATTAAAACTTAAGGAGCAAAAGAAAAAAATGGATATTTATGAAGAAATATATAATAAAAATAAAAAATTAATAGATAAGGCAATAGAAAAAATAAAAGGATGTGAGAATGACCCATTACATTTTATAGGACATACAATAGATGTTATAAATTATGTAAAAGAATTATTAGAAAAATTTTCAGTAAATAAAGAAATATGCATAATATCAGCATATTGGCATGACGTAGGAAGAAGCGTGTGTGATGAAGGACATGAAGAAAAAAGTGGAAAAATGTTAAAAGAAGAAATGACAAAATTAGGATATAGTAGTGAATTTATAGATGAATGTTATTCAGCAGTTACAAATCATAAAAGAAAATATATACCACCAACAATAGAAGGGGTAATTGTAAGAGATGCAGATAAACTTGCATATATTGGAAAAAATAGATGGAAAAGATGTATTGGAGAAAATCCAGATGCACTTGATGAAATTATAGAAGTTTATTTACCAATATTAAGAAATAAAATATTAAGATTAAATTATTCAAAAGAATTATTTGATAGAGATATGAATGCTTATGTAAAAGATTATCTAAAAATATGGAAAAAGAGGAGGTCAAAATGAGAGTATTTATAATATGTAGTAAAGCATTTTATAAGGATATAGAACCAATAAAGGAAAAATTAGAAAATATGGGGCATAAAGTAGAATTACCAAATTCATACTATGAAAAAGATGCAGAGAAAAAGAGTTGGGAACTAGGAGAACAAGAACACACAAACTTCAAACAAAAAATGTTTAGAATGAGTAGAGAAAGAATAAAAGAAGTAGACGCAGTATTAGCATTAAATTTTGATAAAAATGAAAAGAAAAATTATATAGGAGGTTCAACATTCCTAGAATTATATGAAGCTTTCATGGAAAATAAGAAAATATATCTATATAATGAAATTCCAGAAGGAATATTATACGACGAAATATCAGGATTTTCACCAATAATAATAAATGGAAACTTAGATTTAGTAAAATAGGTAAAATGATATGAAAAAAATGAATATAATAATGGTATTTAATAAAGAAGAAAATAAAATTCTTATGTGTAAAAGAGAAAAAGAACCATATAAGGGAAAATATAATTTAATTGGTGGAAAAGTAGAATTGGGAGAAGATGAAGTATGTGCAGCATATAGAGAACTAAAAGAAGAAACTGGAATAACGAAGGATGATATTAAACTAACTTATTTTATGAATTTTGAATATAAAATAGATGATTTTGAGTTAGAGGTGTTCGTTGGAAAATTAAATAAAGATATAGAATTGGTAGAAGAAATAAATAAACTATATTGGTTTGATAAAAATGCAAATTTCTTTAACATAGAAAAATTTGCAGGAGAAGGAAATATTGGACATATATTGTATAAAGTAGAACAGTGTAAAAATAAAATATTTTAAAAATTAAGGAAAACAAGTAAAAGCTTGTTTTTTCTTTCTTTTGGCTTGAGAAAAAATGTAAAGTATGATATATTAAAATAAGTTTTAGAAAAAATAATCTTTATGCTAAATTCTACAAATTTAGCATAAAAAATGAGTATAATAATATTAGGATGTGTCCCTAAATGGACATTTTGTCCAAAAAGAAACGTCCCCAAATGGACATGGAGGAAGATATGGAAGAGTTTAAATCAGGTTTTGTAACATTAATTGGAAGAACAAATGTAGGAAAATCAACATTAATTAATTTGCTAGTTGGTGAAAAGGTTGCAGCAATAGCAAATAAAGTTCAAACAACTAGAACAGCAATCAAAGGAATTGTAAATCGTAAAAATTCACAAATAATTTTTACAGATACACCAGGAATTCATAAACCTAGGACCAAACTAAATGAAACAATGCTAGATACTTCTTTTACTAGTCTTAAAGATGCAGATTTAGTTTTATTTTTAATAGAAGCAACAAGCACTGAGATAGGAAGAGGAGATAGTAGGATATTAGAAAAAATAAAAGAAGCAAAAGCAAAAACTATATTAATTATAAATAAGATAGATTTAGTAAAAAAAGAGAGTTTATTAAAATTGATTGATTTATATAGTAAAGAATATGATTTTGAAGCGGTAATACCGATATCAGCAACAGAGGCAAAATATAGAGATATTATTTTAAATGAAATAGAAAAGAACTTAAAACCAGGTCCTGCATATTATGATAAAGAGGAGTATACAGACCAAACTTTAAGACAACTTGCTGAAGAAACAATTAGAGAAAAAGCTTTAAAATTGTTACAAGATGAAGTGCCACATGGTATTTATGTAGAAGTTCAAAAAATGAAGGAAAGAAAAAATAAAAATGGTGAAGATATTTATGATATTGAAGCAAATATATATTGCTTAAGAGAATCTCATAAAGGAATAATTATTGGAAAAAATGGAGAAATGTTAAAAAGAATTGGAAGAGCAGCTAGAATTGATATGGAAGAAAATTTTGGAGTAAGAATAAATTTGAAAACTTGGGTAAAAGTAAAAGAAGATTGGCAAGATAATCTAACAATTGTTAATAATTTTAAATTAAAATAAAAAGAAGCATTTTTGTATAAAAATATATAAAAAAGCAAAAGATAAAATTAAAGTTAAAACTTTAAAAAAGGAAGTGAGAGCTTATGATAAAGAAAATAGCTTGGGATACATTTAAAAATACTGGAGATATAAATGCATATTTAGAATTAAAAGAAATTGAAAACATAGAAAAAAGAATAGTAGAAGAAAAGGATATAAAAGATAATGGCGAGCATAAAAGTAAATGGAATAATATTGTCTGAACACAACCTTGGAGATTTTGACAAAATGCTTACGATGTTAACTCCAGGAATTGGAAAGATTTCTTGCGTTGCTAAAGGAGCAAGAAGACCTAAAAGTGCTCTTTTAGCAGGAACGCAAATGTTTTGTTTTGGAGAATATTTAATGTATAAAGGAACTAATACTTATCATATAAATTCTGTAGAGCCTATTGAAATATTTTATAATTTAAGGACAGATTTAGATAAATTGAAATATGCAGTACATATAAATAAAATAGTTCAAGATGTGACACATGAAAATCAGAATTGTTATAATATTTTACAATTAACATTAAATACACTTTATACAATATCAGAGAATGATAAAGATTTGGATTTTGTATTAAGTGTATTTAAATTGAGACTTCTTTGTATATTGGGTTTTACTCCAAATATTAAAAAATGTGTTAACTGTGGAGAGGAAAATGAATTAGAGTATTTTAGCATAAAAGATGATGGCTTTAAATGTAAAGTATGTGGAAAGCAGGATAAATCAGCATTAAGTATGGGAAAAAGTACTAAAAATGCAATTTGTTATACAATAACTTCGCCAGCTAAAAAATTATATTCATTTAATATAAAAGATGATGCATTGGAAGAATTTAAGCTAATAACAAAAATATATTTTAATCAAAAATTAGAAAAGGAATACAAGATAGAAGAATTATTTTAAAATACTTGCAAAAAAATAAAATAACAGATATAATAACAAATATAATAAAAATAAAATTAGACAACAAAAAAGAGAAGGGAGCGATTTTTATGAAAATAAAAATAACAGGAAAGGAACTAAAGATAACAGAAGCAATAAACGATTACGTAGAAAAGAAAATGGACAGAATTGATAGATATTTTGAAGATGCAGAAGCTGAAGTTACTTTAAGAACTGAAAAAAATGAACAAATAGCAGAAATAAGTGTTGTAACAGCAAGTGGAGAAAAATATAGAGCAGTAACAGAAGATAAAGATATGTATGCTTCTATAGATAAAGATATTGATATATTAGAAGGACAAATAAGAAAAACAAAAACTAAAAAAGAAAAGATGATGAGAGATGGTTCTCTTAAAACAATGGAAGTAAAAAATACAAAAAGTGAAGAAATTGCAAATGAAATAATAAAAACATCTTATTATGATATTAAACCAATGCTTCCAGAAGATGCAGTATTAAAATTACAAGAAAAACCAACTCATAATTTCTTAGCATTTATAAATGTTGAAACTGGAAAAGTAAATGTAGTACATAAATTAAAAGATGGTAAAAACTATGGCTTAGTAGAGCCAGAAGCTTAAATCTTAGATAAATATAGGAGTTATAAATAGTCAGTGGTAAACGAAATATTTATCACTGATTATTTGTTTTTTAAAAGTAAAAATGTTAAAAAGTAAGGAAAATAAAATAGTATTATTAATAATAATTATAGCTGCATGCTTAATGTATGTGAATTTTTTAAGTGGGTATTATTCAATTGATACAGATAAAATTATAAACTTAGGATATGATGGATATGCAATAAATTATTCTTTTTATGATGGAAGAATATTAATGGGGGTTATTCTAATTTTTGCAAATATTATACATATAAACTTAAAAATATTTTATATAATATTACTTGTTATATCAATATTGGTTTCATCAATTACTGTTTTGAAATTATATAATATTATTAAAAAATATAAAGATACAAATTTAAAACAGAAAATTATTTTATTAATTCTTGTATTTTGCTATATATTTAATTTTATGACAATAAATAATATGGAATATGTTGAAAGTATAGTAATTGCATTTAGTGCTTTTTTATACATATTGGCAGCAGAAAATATAGTAATAAAAAAAGAACCAAAGAAAGCTTTTCTGTATACATTTCTAGCAGGTATTTGCTATCAGGGTACAATAAACATGTTATTTTTAACAACAGTATTATTTATGTTGCTAGAATATAAGAAAGAAGATAAAGTATTTAATAAAACCACAATTTCTTGTGTAGTATGCTCTGTGGGAGCGATAATTTGTAATGTTATATTAAAAATGGCAATGGAGATGTTTATAGGAAACACCATTCAACCGCAAAGAATAAGCTTAGATATATTAGAAAATGTTAATGATATGTTCAAAAATATAGTGTATTTAATAGTTGGTTCATTGAGTTTATTTCCCAAATATCTATATTTAACCTTTAATATTCTTAGTTTGATAATAATATATGTATATAGCGTAAAGAATAAAAAAATTTCTATATGGTATAATGCAATTTTTTTATTTGCTATATCAATAATTAGTAGTTTGGTATTACTTATTACATTTACAGGTATACAAACATTAAATGGAAGAGTTTTTGGTTCAATTGGTGCAAGTTTTAGTGCAATATGGTTATATGTATATGTAAAAACAAATATATTTGGTAGTAAGGGACCAATAAAAGCTATATCTTTATTAATTGTAATAAGTTTTTTATTAATAAATTGTTATAGTATTTTTCAAGCAACTACAATGTTCAAAAAAGCAAACGAATGTGATGAAAAATTAGCTAAAGAAATTGTACAGAAAATAAAAACTTATGAAGAACAAACAGGACAAGAAGTAAAATACATCGAAATAAAAAATGATATAATACCAAGAAAGAATGTAGATTATAAGTTTTTATTCAAAAGTATGATTTTAACAGCAAGGTTTAACGAACAAATTGTGAAAATATATACTGATGTTGATTTAGAAAGAAAATATTTTGAAGAAGAAGATATAGAAAAAGTAAAATATGATACAATTGTGTGTAGTGGAGATACTGTTTATGTATTGGTAAAGTAAATAAAAAATATGAAAAATGAAAAAGGCAGGAAATCAATTCCTGCCTTTATTATGTATAAAAGCAAAAATTAACTTCCTACCATTAATATGGGTTAAAAATAAAACTATTTCATATTTCTTTCAGCTTGTTCTATCATTTTTTTAACCATTTGTCCACCTATTTTACCAGCGTCTCTAGCTGAAATGTCTCCGTTATATCCGTCTTTTAAGTTAACACCAACTTCACTAGCTACTTCATATTTGAATTTATCTAAAGCTGTCATAGCTTCTGGTACTAATTTTTTATTTGAAGAGTTTGCCATTGTTTTTTCACCTCCTGTAATATTACAACTAGAAAAAACTTTTGCTTTTTCTACTACTATCATTCTCAAAAACTGAAAAAAATAAACAGGAAATTTTTAGAAAAAATCATTGCAAAAATAAAAAAATATTTATATAATAAAATCTGATTTGAAAAAGGAGTAGAAATATGTATAAATTAGTCGCAATAGATTTGGATGGAACTATGCTAGATAGTTATGGTATGGTCACAGAAGAAACTAAAAAAACAATAAAAAAAGTAGAAGAACAAGGAGTAAATGTAATAATAGCTTCAGGAAGACCAATTGATTCAATAAAATCAATTGCAAATGAAATAGATAGTAAAAAGTATTTTATTTCTGGAAATGGAGCTATTATTTATGATATGGAAAAAGAAGAAATAATATACGAAAAATGTATGCCAAAAGAAAAAGTTTTAGAAATAATAAAAATTTGTGAAGAAAATAGTATTGCATATAATGTATATACAGAAAAGGAAATTTTAGCAACAGCATTAAAATATAATGTTTTATATTATAATAAGGAGAATTTAAAAAAAGAAGAAAGTAAAAAAACAAAAATAACTATTGTTAAAGATATGTATGAATATGTAAAAAACAAAGAAGATACAAATTTTTTAAAAATTACAGTATGTGATGAAACAAAATCTGTTTTTAATTCAATAATTAGAAAATTTAAAGAAATAAAAGATATAGAAGTTTTAGATGTATCACATATGTCAAGAAAAACAATAAGACAGGGGACAGAAGATTTTTCTATAGAATATTACTATACAGAAATATCTAGAGCTAATGTAGATAAATGGTACGCAATAGAATATTTGATGGAAAATTTGAATTTAAAAAGAGAAGAAATAATGGCAATAGGAGATAATATAAATGATAAAATGATGATAGAAAATGCAGGGTTAGGAATAGCAATGGAGCAGAGTACACCAGTAATAAAAATAATTGCAGATGATGTTGCACCAAGTAATAATGATGATGGTGTTGCAAAAATATTACAAAAATATTACAGAAATATTAACTTTTGATAACACGATGTAATTTCATTGATTTTAATGCTTCTTTGAGTTAAAATAAAATAGATGGATATTTTGTAAAAAATACACGAAAAATAAATTAAAAGGGAGGAATTTGTCATGGCTACAAATCCAATGCAAAGAAAAGCAAGAAATTCATTTTTACTAGGAATGCTAGTAATGTTACTTATTGCAGGAGTAATTATAGCATTATTGTTAATGCAATTAATGAATAAAATTAAAGAAGAGAAAGAAAATTTAGCAAACAGTGTAAATGCTTATGTTTTAAATCAAGATGTTAAATCAGGACAAGTAATAACAACTGATATGTTAACGCTAACAACAGTAAATAAAACATTAGTACCAAGTAACGCAACAAGTGATTTGAGCGTTATTGAAAACTATGCTTTACAAGATAAAGAGGGAAATCAAATTACAACAGAATATAATAATGGTAATGCAACAATGTATATAACAATTAACAACACTAGATATCAAGTAAATGAAGATGATGAAACAGGTAATTTATATGTTGAACAAAATGGAGAAAGAGAATATCTAGAACTAGATACAGTTCCAATAGTTGCTAAAGTTGATATGAAAGCAAACACATTAATCACTACAGATTTAATTAGTAAAGGCGATAGTGTAGTACAAGATGATGTAAGAAGACAAGAATATAATGTTGTAGTATTACCAATGGACTTATCAACAGGAGATTACATAGATATAAGATTAATGTTACCAAATGGACAAGATTTTATAGTAGTATCTAAAAAAGAAGTTGAAGTACCTGTTATAGGAACTACAGATTCAGAAGATACAATTTGGGTTAATTTATCAGAAGATGAAACTTTAAGCATGAGCTGTGCGATAATTGATGCTGCACAAATAAATGGAGCAAAATTATATGCAACTAAATACACAGAACCAGGAATGCAAAATGCTGCTACTCCAACATATGTTGTAAATGAATATACAGCAACATTATTAGATTCAGATCCAAATATATTAGAACAAGCAAAGAATCAAATTATAGCAAGATATAATAGTGGAAATAGTGTAACAATAAGAAATAACCAAATAGAAAGCGTAATAAATAGTCAAGCTGACCAAGCGCAAACAAACTTACAAACAAATATGGAAGAAAGTATTACAAATTCTAAGAATGCAAGAAAAGATTATTTAGATGCATTATCTGGAACAACTACTGAAGAGTAAGAAGGAAGGAGAATATACATGAAAATAATAGGGTTTATAGGGGCTTATGATAAATCAGATTTAATTATATATATTGCTAAAATATTAACAGTACTAGGAAAAAAGGTATTAGTAATTGATGCAACAACAAATCAGAAAGCAAGATACATTGTGCCAGTTATAAACCCTACGATAATGTATGTTACTGAATATGAAGATATTGATATAGCTGTAGGTTTTTCAAATGAAGATGATATAAAAAAATATCTAGGAATTCCTGAAGACCAAGAGATGGAATATGACTTTATATTTGTAGATACAGATACTCCAGAGGGAATTGAAAAATTTGATTTGGAGAATGCACAAAAAAATTACTTTGTAACATCTTTTGATGTATATTCATTAAAAAGAGGATTAGAAGCTTTAACAGGTTTAAAAAATGCTATGAGTTTAACAAAAATACTATTCTCAAAGGAAATGCTAAAAGAAGAAGATGACTATTTAAATTTCTTGTCTTTGGGATATAAAGTTATTTGGAACGAATATAGAATTTATTTTCCAATAGAAAATGGAGACTTAAGTGCTATATATGAAAATCAAAGAGTGTCTAAAATTAAATTCAAAAAATTAAGCGTGCAATATAAAGATGGATTAGCATATTTAGCAGAGGAGATTTTAGGGGATGTAAGTGAATCTAAGGTTAGAAGAGCGATAAAAACGATAGAAAAAGGAGTATAAAAATGTCAGTTATAACATTTTGGAACAATGGAAAAGAACAAAGTGGAAAAACATTATCAATAGCTGCAATTGTAACCCAAATGGCAATTGAACACAATTATAAAATTTTAGTTATTTCTACAGGATATAAAGATTCAACTTTAGACCGTTGTTTTTGGGAAGAAAGAAAAGTTAAAAGAAACCTAGGACTATTTGGACCAAATACTAATGCAGCAATGGAAGAAGGCGTTGTAGGATTAGAGACAATAATGAAAAGCAACAAAATTTCAGCAGACCAAATAACTAATTATACAAAGATTATATTTAAAGATAGGTTAGAAATTTTACCAAGTTTTAAAGGTGAAAAATTAGAATATGATGAAATAAAAACATATTATCCAGAAATAATTAATTTAGCAAACAACTATTATGATTTAGTACTTGTAGATTTAGATGCAGAATTAGGCCAAGATATAATAGAAACAGTATTAAATAATTCTAATCTAATAATAGCAAGTTTAAGCCAAAGATTAGCAAGTATAAACTATTTTATGAAATTGAGAGAGCAAATGCCAATATTAAATTCAAAGAAAACTTTATTATTGATAGGAAGATATGATAAATATTCAAAATATACAATAAAAAATATTTCAAGATACATGAATGAAAAAAACAAAGTTTCAACTATTCCATATAACACATTGTTTTTTGAAGCATGTGAAGAAGCAAAATTACCAGATTTGTTTTTAAGACTTAGAAAAGTTGATGAAGAAGATAGAAATGCATTTTTTATATCAGAAGTAAAAAGAACATCAGATAATATCATATATAGATTACAAGACTTAGCGATGAAAATGTAAGGAGGGTGGAATTACCATGACAATAACAAATATTGTGCTAATAATTGTTGTAATTGCAGTTGCAGCTTATGCAATATATTACACCATAAAGAAAAAGAAAAATGCACAAGTAGAAGAAAAGGTAAATGTAGATGATAAGACTTATACCATAGACATGATGATAGAATTTGTTAAGAGAAGACTAGATGAGATAACAAAGATAAACTTATATGATATAGGGCTTTCAGAAGAAGAACTAAAAAGAAGAAAGAATAAGAAATATGAATTGAAAAAGGCCCTAAAAGGTTGTACATATGGTGATGTAAATGATAAGAGATATGTAAAAGAATTGATTTATGATTTACTAGAAAAAGAATATGGTGTAACAGAAACTAATATATCAAAAGCAATTCCTTTTGATATTCCATCACTACTTACAGCACAAGATAAATTTGATATCTTAATTTATGCATATAAAAAAGAATTTGGTTATGAAGCATTAACTGAATTAATAAAGAAATATGATTTAGCAGAATTAAAATATGTAGAAGGTGAAACAAAACCTAGCTATGTAATAACATCAAATGAAATTGAAGATATATATGAAAAAGAGAATGTTGTATTATCATTCGCAGATAAATTAAATGTTGTAGTTCAAAGAATATATCAACAATACAAAGGATATAGCAGTATTGATGAAGTAAGAGATATGAACATAGATGGTGTTTCAGGTGGTGTATCAGGACTTCCAGAAAGTTTCTTAAGCCAAGTAGCACAAACAGATGGAGGAGATTATTTAAATCAAATAGCAGAACACAAAGTACCAAGAGCATGTGATAGTATTTGGATATTCTTCCAAGGTAAATCTATACGTTTAGCATTCCTTTCTTTTGGAACAGAAGCTGAATTAAAAAGAGTTTGCCAAAATATTTATAAATACAATAACCCAGGACAATTGTCTGATACAAATGGTTATAAAATAAATGAAATGAAAGATGGTTCTCGTGTTGTTGTTGTAAGACCAAGTTTCTCAGAAACATGGGCATTCTTTGTGAGAAAGTTTGACGTTAAACGTTCAACTCTAGAGCAATGGTTTAAAGGAGAACCAGGTAGTGATGATTCAATAGAATTATTAAAATATTTAGTAAAAGGTGCAAGGATTATATCAATCACTGGTGAGCAAGGTTGTGGTAAAACAACAATGCTTATGGGAATGATTGAAAACATATATGAAACAATGAACATAAGGGTTCAAGAGACTGCATTCGAGCTTCATTTAAGAAAAATTTATCCAACAAGAAATATTTTAACATTTAGAGAAACAGAAACAATTTCAGGACAAGAAGGTTTGGACGTTCAAAAGAAAACTGATGGTTCTGTTAACATCATAGGTGAGGTTGCAACAGATCCCGTAGCTGCTTGGATGATACAAGCTGCTCAAGTTGCATCTAAATTCACATTGTTTACACACCATGCTAAAACATTTCCAAACTTAGTAACAGCACTTAGAAACTCAATGTTAAGAATAGGACAATTCAACAATGAGAAAACAGCAGAAGAACAAGTTGTACAAGTATTAAACTTTGACATACACTTAACAAAAGACTTTAGAGGAAAAAGATATGTAGAAAGAATAACAGAATGTATACCAGTAGAAGAAAAAAATGAATATACATTTGACCACAGAAAAGAAAAAACATTAGAAGGAAAATTTGACAAGTTCTTTGATAATGCAACACATTATTTTGAGAAAGTTACAGATAGAAAATTATATACATATAGAAATATATTAGAATATGTAGATGGTGAATACATAATAACAAATCCAATAACTGAAACAAACTTAAAAGAAATGAGAATGAATATGGATGCATCAGATGCAGAATCTTTCGATAAGTTTGTAGAAAAACATTGGGGAAATAAATTAGTAAAAGAAACAGTAGAAGTATCAGCAGATGAAAAACCAAAAAGAAGAGGAAGAAAGAAAAAAACAGAAGTATAAAAGGAGGTGCTAATCTTAAGTGGATAATCAAATAATCTATTATATAATGGGCGGTGCAGGAGCAGCATTTGTTATTATAATACTTGCATATGTATTTTTATCTAAAAAGATGCAGACCTCCGAATATAAAAGGATTCAACGTTTACAACAAGGAACAAAGGAAAAACGTTTTTCATCAGAAGTATTATTACAAAAATTATATCTTACATATATAAAGACTCCTTTTATAAAAAGATATGTATTAAAAATTAGAAGAAGACTAGAAATTATAAATATAGATGATGAGTATAATACAAGAAAAGGCACAGCAAAAATATTAACTAAATCACTTGGAATAGTAATACCTGTTATGCTTATAACAATAATTATTACATCTAGCAACTATCTACTTATGTTTATATTATTGATATTTGAATTATTTATGATTGATACATTCATTGATGGTTCAGTTGATAAAATAGATAATAAAATTTTAAAAGAACAAATAGATTTCTTTGGTGAAATAAGACATGCTTATCATGAATATAACATGGTTGAAGAAGCAATATATCAAGTATCACAAGATGATGAAAAAGATGTTTCAAGACAAGGTGAAAAAATATATGAAATATTAATATCAGATGACCCTGAAATGGAACTAGAAAAATATTATGATATAGCACCAAATAGCTTCTTAAAAGAATTTGCAGGAATTTCTTATTTAACAAAAGAATTTGGAGATAGAAAAGTAGATGGGGCATCTTTATACTTGAAGAATGTTAATAACATAACTCAAGAGATGCAACTTGAAATCTTAAAAAGAGATAAGTTGAATTATGTATTCCAGAGTTTATCAGTGATTTCTATTGCACCAGTATTGTTATTGGAACCATTAAAAAACTGGGCAATATCAAACTTCTCATTTACTTCTAGTTGGTATTTGGGAAAACCTGGAATGATTGTACAAATAATAATACTTATACTTACTTTTGTATCTTATATATTAGTTAGAAAATTAAAAGATAATGGTTCAACAGCAATGAACACAAAAAATACAGAAAATCCATGGCAAGAAAGATTATATAAAAAGAAACCAATAAAGAAAATAGTAGATTTATTTATACCGAAAGATGGAACTAAAGAACGTAGAAAAGTTATGCAATTGCTAAAGGATTCAGCTTCTTCTCAAAAAATACAATGGCTTTATATAAATAGAATTTGTATAGCAATAGTTACTTTTTTTGCATCAGTAATTATATTTACACAATTACACCAAGTAGCGATTAACTATGTTTATACTGAGCCAACAACAGATTATGATATTATAGGTGGTTTATCGGAGAAAGATGAAGCCAAAGCAATGGAATTAACAAAGCAGGATAATGTATTCTTGGATCAATTTAGAGGAAAGATAAATACAACAGAAGAACAGTTAAGAATGGCTATAGAAAATTCTAGATACTATGAAGATGCAGATAGTGGCGATATTGATAAAGCAGTTGAAAGAATATATAATAAATTACAAATAGTAAATAGTGAATATCTACAATGGTTTGAATTGTTACTTGCATGTGTATTCGCTGTTATAGGATATATGGCACCAATTTGGATTTTATATTTCCAAGTTAAGATGAGACAATTAGAGATGGAAGATGAAGTAATGCAATTCCAAACAATTATAATGATGCTTATGAGAATTGAGAGGGTAAATGTTGAAATGATTCTAGAATGGCTAGAAAGATACTCAAATATATTCAAAGCACCAATTACAAGATGTGTTAACAACTATGAATCTGGTGCATGGGAAGCATTAGAGCAAATGAAAGATGAAGTTACATATTTACCATTGATAAGAATAATTGAAAGTTTACAAGCAGCAGTAGAAAAAATACCAATTGCAGATGCGTTTGATGAATTAGATTCAGAAAGAGATTATTATCAAGAAAAGAGAAAAGAATCAAACGAAAGATTAATAAAGAGAAAAGGAATGATAGGAAAAGTAATAGGTTTTGCTCCAATGGTATGTATGTTTGTTGGATATTTAATTATACCTCTAGTATTTATAGGTCTAACAAGTATGTCATCATCATTCGAATCAATGACATCAACAACATCTTAAGTATTAAGGGAGGATTAATTTATGGAAAATGCATCAAAAGCACTTATAATGGCAGGAAGTGTATTAATTGCATTAATGATAATAGGAGCATTGGTATTAATGTTTAGTAATTTGACAAGCTACCAAGAAACAAATACAAGGTCTACACGTTCTGCACAAATTACAGAATTTAATAATCAATTTGAAACATATAATAGAAAAGATGTCAGAGGAAGTGATTTATATTCTTTATTAAATAAAGCAATAGATTATAATAGAAGACAATCAACAGAAGGAACAGGATGGTCAGATACTGGAGAAGAAATTGCTTTTGAGCCAATGACAATTACATTTAAATTAGGTAGTGATTTAAATCAATTAAGTGCTGATGGAACAAAAAGACTTATAAAAAAATCTAGTTATACAATAAGTAGTACTAGCAATGATTTTGAAAATAGTATAAAAGGAACAATAGATGATTTAGAAGATGAATATGGTTCAGATTCTTTATCAAATCTAGGCTCTAATTTGACAGCTATATTTATTGATAGTACTACTAATGTAAATACACAAAATGATGCAATTTCTAAGTTTAATTCAGCATCAAAAAAAGTTAGAGTAACAAAATGGGATGAAATAAAACCAGGAAGTACAATCAGAAATGATATTTATACTTATTATGAATATATACAATTTAAAAGATTACATTTTGATTGTACAGAAGTTAAATATAACAATAAGACAGGAAGAATAGTAGAAATGATATTTACTTCAACAGGAGAAATTAATTAATAGGAGTAGATTATGGAAAATGCATCAAAAGCGTTGATTATGGCAGCAGGTGTTTTAATAGGAATATTGATATTATCATTGGCAGTATATTTATTTGCAAACTTTGGTGCAGCATCTGCTGAAATCCATAGAGAAAATGACGCAAGTAGAATAAATCAATTTAATACACAGTTTACTCAATATGAGGGTAAATCTGATATTACTATATATGATGTTGTTACTGTTGCTAATTTAGCCAAAAATAATAATGAAGAATATGAATTAACTAGTTCAACAGATAATAACTTTTATGTGACAGTAAATTTAAAAGGTACTTCAACAAGAAATAATTTAGAAAAAATGACAGATACACAATTACAGCAGCTTTTAAGAAATGAAATACAAGTAGATACAACTGATGATGAAGGAAGTACATATCAAACACTACCTACATATACATGTAAGGTAACAATTAATTCAAATACTGAAAGAGTAAGTACAGTTGTTTTTGAAATAAAAAGATAAAATAATGAGGATGAATATGAAGAAACTGGCAGTATTTTTCTTAATAATAGTAATTATTATAGTGGGAATTTCTTATATGTATTTAAACTATAAAGCAAACTACCATGAGGCTCGAAGAGAAAATAATCAATTTGAAAGCTATTATAATCAAGAATTTTATGGAGCAGATGTGGCTACAATAGTAAATAAAGCTTATGATAATAATTTGACAAATAGTGTTCAAAGAGATGACAGTGGAAATTTTATTGAAAATGATACAACATCAATAAAAATTGATTTAAAGATGTTAGATACAGATGAAACTTATAATATGGAAACTATTTATAAAGGTGGAATGGACAAGTTTGTTCAATATTATGGTAGCATAAAGTTTAAATGCACAAAAATAGAATATCATAATAAAACACAAAAAGTAAAATATATGCTTATAGAACAAATTACAGAATAAAATTTTAAATTAGTTATTAAAGTTACCAAAGAAAATTGGTATAAATATAAAACAAAAGTAAAAAATAAGGAGGAATTAATTATGGAGAATGCATCAAAAGCATTAATTATTGCAGGTGCAATATTACTTGCAATTTTAATTATATCATTAGGAATAATGATTTATAATCAAGCATCAGGAGTAGTAAACAATAATTCAATGAGTCAGGTTGATATATCATCATTTAATCAACAATTTACACAATATGAGGGAACAAATGTAAGAGGGGCACAAGTTAACTCACTACTTAGTCAAGTACAAAGTAGTAATGTATCAAATCAAGAAGATTCTACTAGACAAATTACTGTGACTGTTTCAGCTAGTAGCTGGCAATCAGGAACTAAACCAAGTGGAAAAATAATGTCTGGAGGATATGCTAAAGCAAATACAGGTGAAACATATACCGTAAAATGCACAACAGATACAAAGACAGGTTTAGTTAATCAAATAACAATATCTAATGCAAGTTAGAAATATATAAAAGGAGATGATAACTTATGGAGAATGCATCAAAAGCATTAATTATCGCAGGTGCAATATTACTTGCAATTTTAATTATATCATTAGGAATAATGATTTATAATCAAGCATCAGGAGTAGTAAACAATAATTCAATGAGTCAGGTTGATATATCATCATTTAATCAACAATTTACACAATATGAGGGAACAAATGTAAGAGGGGCACAAGTTAACTCACTACTTAGTCAAGTACAAAGTAGTAATGTATCAAATCAAGAAGATTCTACTAGACAAATAGAAGTAAAAGTTACAGCTACTAATTGGCAAACAGGGACTAAGCCAAGTGGAAAACTAGTATCTGGTGGATATGCTAAAGCAAATACAGGTTCAACATATACTGTAGTATGTTCAACAGATACAAAGACAGGTTTAGTTAACTTAATAACAATATCTAATCCAAGCTAAAAATATATCTAAAGGGAGGTTGATAACTTATGGAAAATGCAGCAGATGCATTAAAAATAGCAGCATCAGTATTAATATTTGTAGTGGCATTGTCCATAAGTATCAATGCCTTTGGAGAAGCAAGGATGACAGCAACTACAATATTAAATTATCAAGATAATGAGTATGATTACACATATGTAGAAGAAAATACAGATGCTAGTGGAAATGTTTCAACTGAAAGGATAGTTGGAGTAGAAACAGTAGTACCTTCTATATATAAAGCATATAGAGAAAATTATAAAATAGTATTTAAGGGCTTAGATGGTGGTGTATATACAAAAGATGATGAAACAGGAAGAGCCCAAGAAATTAATACTATAGATTTACAAAATGAAGTTTTAGGAACTGAAAGTCAAAAAGAACAGTTTGTTAATGCAATTTTATATGGAAGAAAATATTCTGAGTTTAATACAGTGAAAACTACTTTTGAAAATAATTTACGTATACACTTGAACGATGAAGGAATATATGATAAAATAGTTGGTAGAAAGATAAAAGAAAATATAGGTATTTACTACCAAGAAGAAGCTGGACTAGAAGAAGATGATTCTAGTGTTCCAGATGCTAATAAAACAACAAAAAGGGTAATTACTTATACATTACTATAAAAAATCTGGATAAAATCCAGTAAGGAGGATAAAATGGGAGATACGTTAATTACAGTAATAGCCATAGTATTAGCTGCGGTTTTAATGTTTGTGTTTCCACTCATGACAATGTCTGATAGAACAGATGATGTATCACAATTAGCAGTAGAAACAGCAACAACAGAGTTTGTAGATGATGTTAGATCTACAGGAAAATTATCAATGGATAAATATAGTAGATTTGTAGAGGATATTTCAGCAACTGGAAACAGTTATGATGTACAGATGGAAGCTCAAATATTAGATGAAAATCCAGGAAAGAAGACAACACAAGCAGAGTCTACTAAAATAGGGGAGAATGTTTATTATACAATGTATACATCTCAAATTATGGATACAATAAATCCATCTAGTGGAGCAACAAAAACATTAGCATTAAAAGAAGGAGATATTTTTTCTACAAGTGTAAAGAATACAAATTCAACGTTATCTCAACAGCTTAAGAATTTCTTCTATTCTGTAACTGGAAATGATACATATACAATTGCAGCGGAACATGCTGGCATAGTTACAGCCAACGGAGCTGGAAATTAAAATAAGATTACTTTTTGGCTTGTAATATTAAAATTATTACAAGCTAATTTTATTAATACAAAAGGAAAGAAATAATTATGAAATATCAAAGCTTAGCGGTAATATTTATAATAATTATATTACCAATTTCAATGATTTTAACTGCATATGTACAAAATCAAGTACAGACGTTACAATTACAGATATCATATGATACTAAGTTAACGAACTCAACATATGATGCTTTAAAAGCATTTCAATTAAATGCTTTAAATAGTAGTACATCAGATTTAGCAAACTCTAAGTTAAGGGATATTGAAGCATCTGTAAATACGTTCTTTAATTCTATGGCTAGTAATTTTAACATGGCTGGTTATAATAAAGATATATTACAAAACTATGTACCGGCAGTTGTATATACAATGTATGATGGATATTATATTTATTCACCATTTACAAACACACTAGAAGAAGATGATGAGGGAGCAACATATACAAATGGAGAAAAAGTTTATGGACTAAAACCATATATATTTTATAGTTGTAGATATAAAACAAGTAGTATAGATGTAGTAATAACATATACTTTAGACAATTATATAACTGTACAAGGAAGTATAAATAATAATCCAGTATATAGATATGGATATTTAATAGAACCTTCAAATATAACAGGTTCAGGAAGTAGTATACAATATAGAGGTGTTACAATTTCACCATCAGAAGTATTAAGAGAAGATGTAGCATATCCTCAAGAAGATGGAACAATAAGAAAAATTTCAAATTGTCCATATGTTAAAATAAATGGAATTAAATATTATAATGATGGTGGAACATGGTTTTCAATGTTAAATGGTACTAGATATGACCAATCAAATGTATTTAAAGAAGAAAATGATTCTGCTATAAAATACTATCAAGATGCAAGAGATTTTACAAATTGGGTAAGAACAAATTTAGGAGATTTATCAAGCGCAAATGCTGTTGATAGTGTAACTGGTGAAAAAATAGATAGTTTTGGAAATTATGAGATATTTTCTAGTGAAAGTGATAAATCAATCGAAGACCCGGATTCTAATTTTAATCAGCAAAGACAAGCCGTAATTCGTTATTCAATTGAAAAGAATTTATCAGTTGCAATAGCAAATTATAATAGATATTCAGGAGAAACTAGTGCTAATTTCCAAATGCCAAAATTACAAGAAGATGAATGGGAAAAAATAATAAATAATATTTCTATAATCAGTTTTATGCAAGGAATAAGCATAGGTGGAAAAGTATATAATGGTTACTCAATTGTAACTAATACAGTAAATGAAGAAGTCGTAAATACTGATTCTATATATTTAATTACCTCTGATGGTCAATATCATAAAGCAACTGATACTGATATAGGAAATAATGTAACAAGTGCATATTTAAATTTAGATTTTGAAAGAAAATCAGTTACTAATAATGTAGGAATAAATTATTATTATCCACATAATGAAATGGGATGTTATTCATCAATAGTAAGTCAGTCAGCTGTTGATGTACCAGAAAATATATATGAATATATGGCTGAAAAAGGTGGAACTGTTGCACAAGCATATTTTACAGCACTTGGTCGAGAACGATATAGTATGTATAAAACTAATAATAATCCAACTGAATTATTTAAGGAATTTAGTACACCATAGGTATATAAATTAAAAAAAAGTTAATACTAATAATAGCAAGTTTTAAGGAGATTTTTTATGAAGAAATATTTGAAAATGCTATTATTAGTATTTTTTTTGTTAGTTATTTTTTGTTACACATTAGCAATTGGAAAGATTCCTGATAAAATAGTTTTGTTTGAAGGGGAAAATATTTCTATGAAGACATTATTGGGATTAGAAATAAAAGATACAGTTGAAACATCTTCTAATAATGAGGAAAAAATAAATGATGAGATAGAAAATAAAAAATTGGAAGTAAGCTTATTTGATATTTTTAAAATAAAAGATGTTGATGTAGATGTAATTCCTAAAACGAAGGTAATACCAGTAGGAAATATTGCAGGGGTGAAATTATATACTAATGGTGTTTTAGTTGTTCGGAATGTCAGAAATACAAGGAGAAGATAATAGAAAATATAAACCATATGAAAATACAGGAATAGAAGAAGGAGATACAATAATAAAAGTAAATGATACACATATAAATTCAACAGATGATTTAATTGAATGTGTTAATATGTCAAATGGAAATGAAGTAAAAATAAAATATTTACATGATGAAGAGACAAAAGAATGTAGTATGGTACCAGTAAAAAGTAATGATAATGAATATAAATTAGGACTTTGGGTAAGAGATAGTGCAGCAGGTGTTGGAACAGTTACTTTTTATGAGCCATCAACAAGAACATTTGGTGCATTAGGACATGGCATAACAGATATAGATACAAATGAATTAGTAAATATAGCTTCAGGAGAATTTGTTACAACAAGAATATTAGATATAACAAAAGGAGAAAGTGGAAATCCAGGAAAAATTCAAGGGACAATAGAAAACCAAACTAAAATAGGAACAATTAGTAAAAATACTCGATTTGGTATATATGGTACGGTTGAAAATTTATCTAGTTTAAATATAGATACATCAAAAGAAATGGAAGTTGCAACAAGAGATGAGATAAAAAAGGGGAAAGCAAGTATTTTGTGTAGCCTAGATAATGAAAAAACACAAGAGTATGAAATAGAAATTGAAGAAATATATAAAGATAATAATTATAATAACAAAAGTATGGAAATAAAAGTAACAGATAAAAGATTACTTGATAAAACAGGAGGTATAATTCAAGGAATGTCAGGTTCTCCTATTATACAAAATGGTAAATTTGTAGGTGCAGTTACACATGTTTTAGTAAATAACCCTGAAGAAGGATATGGAGTTTTTGCAGATATAATGCTTAAACAGTCAAAAGAGGTAAATTAATATAAAATAAATAAAAGACCACGTTTTTTAGTGGTCTTAATCTACTAACATAGGTCCTATATTTGTAACAGTACCAGCACCTATTGTAACAACAATATCATTTTCTTTAACATTATCTTTAACATATTTTGCACATTCATTAAAATCAGGAATATATTTAGCATCTTTTCCTAAAGAAATAATCTTATCAACTAAATCTTTAGAAGAAATTTCATGGTCATTTTTTTCTCTTGCTGCATAAATATCTAAAACAATAATATTATCAAAATTCTTTAAAGCATCTGCAAAATCATTAAGAAGTGTTTTTGTTCTACTATATGTATGTGGTTGGAAAATAACCCATGACTTGTTGTATTTTTTATTAGCAAGAGAATTATATGTTGCTTTTATTTCTGTTGGATGATGTGCATAATCATCATAAACACTAGCAATACCTTTAATTTTTCCTTTAAACTCAAATCTTCTATGAGCACCTGTAAATCTTTCCAATGCAATCTGTATATCTTTTCTTTCAATACCATATTCAGTACAAAGGGCAACACAAGCTAAAGCATTTAAAACATTATGACGTCCAGGTACTGATAATTTTATTTTTGTAAAGAATTCATCTTTATAATATACATCAAATTCTGCAAAGCCATCATTATCAAAAGTAATGTTTTTTCCTGTAAAATCAGCAGCTTTATTTTCTATACCATATGTGATTGTTTTAGCTACAGTATATTGTTGTAAATCTAAACAATTTTTATCATCGGCATTTGTAATTAGAATACCATCATTAGGTAAAAGCTTTACATATTTAATAAAAGCATTTTTTATATTTTCAAAAGTTTTAAAATAGTCTAAATGGTCATTATCAATATTTAAAATAATTTCAGCTTTAGGACTAAATTTTAAAAAGCTTTCTACATATTCACAAGCTTCAATAATAAAATCTTCACTATTTCCAACACGATAGTTTCCATTTATAGGCTTTAATAAAGCACCAACTTGTATACTTGGGTCTCGTAAAGCTTCTAAGAAGCAAAGAGCAATCATAGATGTAGTTGTAGTTTTTCCATGTGTTCCAGAAATACATATAGTATCTTTATAACAACGAGTTATTTCTCCTAAGAAATCTGCTCTTTCAATAGTTGGAATATTTAATCTTTTTGCTTCTAAAATTTCTGGGTCATCTTGTTTTATTGCAGCAGAATAAACTACAAGGTCAGACCCTGCAACATCTTCTATACTATGACCAATAACTACTTTAATTCCCTTTTTTAATAATAATTGAACTGCTTCAGAATCTGATGTATCAGAACCTGTAACATTAAATCCCCAATTTTGTAGAATAGCAGCAATACCGCTCATGCTTATTCCACCAATTCCTATCATATGTATATTTTTATATTTCCTTATATGTTCAATGTTAGGCATATAAAACACGCTCCTTGTATATAATATCAAATTATATAATTATATTTATAAAATTTCAATAGTTTGAGCTTAAAAATATATTATAATATACTATAAATTTTTATAAAATGTTACTATAGATAAAATTTTAAAATAAGATTTAATTTTTTTGTAAAAAAAAGAAGGAAAAAATATATTTATGAAGAATAATATAATTGTACATAATATTAAACGACTATGTACAAATAACTTAAGGAAGGCAGGTGCATTTTAAATGCAAATCACAGATGTACGTTTAAGAAAAGTAAATTCAGAGAACAGAATGAAAGCTGTTGCTTCTGTAACATTCGATAACGAATTCGCAGTTCATGATATTAAAGTTATCGAAAGTCAAAATGGATTATTTATAGCTATGCCTAGCAGAAAAACTCCAAACGGAGAATTCAAAGATATAGCTCATCCAATCAATGCTGAAACAAGGGAGAAAATTCAAAAAGCTATCTTAGAAGCTTATGAAGCTCCAGAACAAACAGAAGGATCAGCAGAAGAAAATAAATAATAAAGGGCACTCTTAATGAGTGCTTTTTTGCATGAAAAACATATATAAAAATATTGATAAATAGGTAAATGAATGTTAAAATTTAAATGTAAAAGAAATACTTTTACATTTATTGATTAAGACAAAAAATAATCAATAAAATAAAAAGTGTAAGGCCGAAGCCTTACTTATGTTTCTTAGATTGGAGTTGGTTTGGGCTAGTACTAACTTCAATCTTTTTCTTATTACTATGAAAACGCATATATGTATTATAACCTATAAAGGATAAGAAAGATACAACGAAACCTATTATAATTAGTATTAGTGCTAAACAAAAAAATTAATGACTAAAAACCAACAAAAGTTAAAAAATATTTATAAGTAAAATATTGACAAATAAATAAATAGATGTTAGAATTTAGATGTAAAAGAAATACTTTTACGAGTTATTGATTAGAATAAAATAAAAAAATAATCAATAAAATAAAAGTGAGCAAGGACTAAGCCTTACTCATGTTTTCCTGGATTGGAGTTGGTTTTTTCGAGTGCAACTTCAATCTTTTTTTTCTTACCGTAGAAACGCACATATGTATTATAACCTAAAAGAGATAATAAACATATAACGAAACCAATGATAAGGGCGATTAAAGAAATTACTAAGAAGAATATCACAGATACCTCCATTTTTTCGCTCACCTCCTACGTTGAATTTCCAATTGCTTTAAGTTGCAATTGATAACAACAAATAGAATTTGTTGCTATCTAATACAACCTAAGAGGTCTTGGTGAGCGTCCAAGAAACTTATAGCATTATATAAAATAAAAATATACTTGTAAACTAAATACTAAATATTTATTTGAATATTTAGTAAAAGGTGAAAAATATAGTATAAAAATAGAAGCACAAGTATGCTTCTAATAATTTTCGATTAACTTTTTTAATTCTTGAAAATCAATATCTAAAATAATACATAAGGCAATTAGTTCAAAATCTTTAACACTTTTTTACTTTTGTTCTGTTTTACAATAACTAAAAAGTTAGAGAACACTTTTAAAATACTTGAAAAAAACTTGAAAACAAGGTAAAATATATAGGTAGAATAAAAATTAGAAAACAAAATAGGAGAATAAAAAATGTATTTAATAGTAGGATTAGGAAATCCAGAAGAAGAATATAAAAATACAAGACACAATATGGGATTTAATACAATAAATAAATTAGCTAAAGAATATGGAATAGAAGTAAACAAAAAGAAATATAAAGGGTTATATGGAATGGGAACAATAGAAGGAAAAAAAGTAATTCTATTAAAACCACAAACATATATGAATTTAAGTGGAGAAAGCATAAAAGAAGTTTTAGATTTCTATAAGATAGATTCTAATGATGTTATCGTAATATATGATGATATGGATATAGAAGCAGGAACAATAAAAATTAGAAAAAAAGGAGGTTCAGGTTCTCATAATGGAATGAAATCAGTAGTAGAAAACATAGGAACAAAGGATTTCCCAAGAGTGAGAGTAGGAATTGGAAGACCCGAAGATAATGATTTTATAAAATATGTAATAGGACCAATACCAGAAGAAGAAAAAGAAATATTAGATAAAGCAACAAAAAAAGCAAAAGAAGCTGTTGTGGAAATATTAAAAATAGGCGTAGATAATGCAATGAATAAATTAAATAAATAATAACAAAAGGAAGGTAAAAATGACAGAAATATTTATAAAAAAAGAAATAGATAAAAAAGAAATAGCTTTAGTAGAAAATGGAAAATTAATAGAATATTATGAAGAAGATAGTAGGGATTTAAGAAAAGAAGGAAATATATATTTAGGAATTGTAAAAGATATAATACCTGGTATGCAATCAGCATTTGTAGATATAGGAACAGAAAAAAATAGTTTTATACATTTAAAAGATGTGCTTCCTAAAGTTGATGAAACAAAAGAAGAAGTAAAAAATAATATTAGTATATCAAAAATAGTAAAGCCAGGACAAAAATTATTGGTACAAGTAAAAAAAGATAGTAATCAAAAAAAAGGAGCAAGAGTATCTACACATATTACAATTCCAAGTAAATACATAGTATTAATGCCAAATACAGATATAGTAACAATTTCACAAAAAATAGAAAATAAAAAAGAACAAGAAAGATTAATAAAATTAGTAAAAGAAAACTTAGATAAAGATAATGGAGCAATAATTAGAACATCAGCTGAAGGAAAAGAAAAAGAAATAATAGAAGATATAAAAAGAGTTCAAAACATTTGGAAAAAAATATTAAAAACAAGTGTAGAACCCAAAAGTAATAAAGCAAAACTTATTTATAAAAGCGAAGATTTAGTAGAAAAAATGCTAATGGATTTAAGCGAAAATAAAATAAATAAAATAACAGTAAATGATGAAGAAGAAAAAGAAAAAATAGAAACTTTAATAAAAGAAAATAATGAATATAAAAACATAAAAGTAGAAATTATAAAAAATAAAGATATTTTAGAAACTTATGAAATAAATAAACAAATAGAAAAATCACAAAACAGAAAAGTTTGGTTAAAATGTGGAGGATTTATTACAATAGACAAAACAGAAGCATTAACAGCAATAGATGTAAACAGTGGTAAATATACAGGAAGTAATAATCTAGAACAGACGATATTTAAAGTAAATAAAGAAGCTACAATAGAAATTGCAAAACAAATAAGATTAAGAGATACAGGTGGAATTATAATTATAGATTATATAGATATGACAAGTGAAGAAGATAAACAAAAGATTGTAGAATTATTAAAAGAAGAGTTAAAAAAAGATAGAAGTAAAACACAAGTAGAGGGTTTTACAAAATTAGATTTAATGGAAATAACAAGAAAACATATATGTAGTCATAAAGACTAAAAGAAGGGACAAAAAAATGAATGTAGGATTTATATCACTTGGATGTAGTAAAAATTTAATAGATACAGAAGTTGCAATTGGGAAATTTAAAGAACATAATTTTACAATCGTAAATGATGAAGAAAAAGCAGATATTATTGTAATAAATACATGTGGATTTATTGAATCAGCAAAAGAAGAGGCAATAAATACTATTTTAGAAATGTCAGATTATAAAAATAAAAGATGTAAATATTTAATAGTAATGGGATGTCTAGTACAAAGATATTATGAAGATTTGATAAAGTCACTTCCAGAAGTTGATTTATTTATTAAGCTAGATGAATATGATAAACTTTGGGATAAAATAGAAGATTTAGTAAAGAGAGATATAGTAGAAAAATCAAAAACTAAAACTAGTAAATTGATTACCAAAATACCACCAATGCCAATGTTTTCAGAAGAAGAATTCTTGAATAGAACAGTGACAACTGGAAAAAATTACGCATACTTAAAAATTGGTGAAGGATGTAGTAATAGATGTACATATTGTGCTATACCATATATAAGAGGTCCTTTTGTTAGTAGAAAAAAAGAAGAAATAATAGAAGAAGCAAAAAAATTAGCAGCTAAGGGAATAAAAGAATTAATAGTAATTGCACAAGATACAACAAAATATGGAATAGATTTATATGGGGAAAGCAAGCTTGCACAATTATTAGAAGAACTATCAAAAATAGAAGGAATAAAGTGGATTAGATTTTTATATGCATATCCAGAAGGAATTACAGATGAATTAATAGATGTAGTGGCTAATAATCCTAAAGTTGCAAAATATTTTGATATACCAATTCAACATATATCAAATAATCTTTTAAAAAGAATGAATAGAAGAACAAATAAAGAAGACATTGTAAATTTGATAGATAAGATAAATAAAAAAATACCAGATGTTGTATTAAGGACAAGTTTGATAGTAGGTTTTCCAGGAGAGACTAAAGAAGATTTTGATGAATTATTAGATTTTGTAAAAAATACTAGATTTGATAAATTAGGAGTATTTGAATATTCAAAAGAAGATGGAACACCAGCAGCAAAGATGCAAGACCAAATTCATTGGAAAACTAAAAGAACAAGATATAATAAAATAATGGAAGAACAACAAAGAATTTCAAAAGAAAATCTAGAAAAGAAAATAGGAAAAACTTGTATAGTTTTGGTTGAAGACATCTCATTTGATAATAAATATTACGTAGGAAGAACATTTGGAGATGTACCAGATATAGATGGACTTGTTTATATTCAAAATGATAATAAAAAACAAGAAAAAGATGTCTTAGATAATTTTGCTAAATGTAAGATAACAGATGTAAATAGTTATGATTTAATAGCTAAATTTATATAAAATATATGAGGTGAAAAGAAATGAGAATAAATTTAGATGATGATAAAATGGTTGAAGTAACAATAAGAAGACAAGCATATATGTATAGTTATTTTATAGGAGATAAAAGAATTGGTGTATTTGACCCAAATGTAATGGAGGATAATATATTAATATTAAACAATACAGTTGATAATGAATTAGCAGATAAAATAAAAGATTCTATCAATAAAATGACTCTTGGAGAAATAGAAGAAGAGGCTCAAGAAACAGAAAAAATATATGAATATATGAGAGAAAAACATGATGATGAAAAAATAAAAGATATTAGAATAATTAAATTAGATGATAAAGATGCAAAGGAAGAAGATAAAGAAAAAGAAGAAAACAAAGAAGAAGCGGATGAAAAAGACGAAGAAGAAATTAAAGAAGTAGATAATAAAGGGAAAGTAGATGTAAAGCAAACAATTAATTTAGATGAAAGAGCAAATGATATGCATGATATGAGAAAATGGCTAGGTGTACCTCAAGACGTTGCAAAAATAGGAGTAATCGAATCATATCAAATGAGTAATTTAAGAGATGAAAATGGTAAAAGCTATGAAGAAAATTCTACTAGATATTCATTAGTAGCAATAGGAAAAGATGGAAATGTAGAACCACTATCAAAATATATGCCAGGTTTAGAACAAAGAGATAGCTCAGGAAATGACCCAACAAGAGAAACTTATCAAGTAGATAATGATGGAAATGTTGAAAAAGATGCTGTTTTAAGTGAATATCAATTTGGTTCAAAAATAATACAAATTGATAATAAAGAAACTGGAAGAATAGAAGTAAATATAGGGGAAGAAGCTAGAAATTCTACAGAAGCAATGGGAGTGAAAGTAAGAGATTCAAATACATATTTTGCAACAGATAGGAGTACAAGAAGTGTAATTGGCGAATATGAGGAAAATGGAGAAAATACCGTAGAAGAAAATATCGAAGAAGCTGATGCTCATAAAAGAATTGACCCTGAATATAAAGAATTAAATGAAGAAGATATAGATGGCAATATGGCAACATCATCACATCTTCATGATAGAGTTGTTCTTGAAAGTGGAGAAGAAATAACATTTGAAGAACTTGCTACAAGATGGGGATTGTATGAAGATGGAAGACCAGATGCTGAACATGCAAGAGAAAAATATATGGAAAAACAACAAGAAGATTTAGAAGCAGGTCCTGATGAAATAATAGAAGAACTAGATGAGGAATATGAAGACCCAAGATTACAAGAAAATCAAAGATAATAAATAAGACAAGGCGAATTTTTTCTCCTTGTCTTATTCTGGTTCAACATGTACTATAGTTTTATAAACTTTATCTAAATCAGAAACTGATTTTTCTAAATTATCAGCTAATTCATGACTTTCAAAAGTAGATAAATTACCATCAACACCTATTGTTATGAAAACAACATGTTTTTCACCAACAGGAGTAGAACTAATTTCTTTTACATTTTTGATATCTTTATAAGTTTGTGCAATTTTTAAAATTGAATCTTTAGTTTTATCATCAATGCTAATATCCATTAAAACATTATAGCTTTCTACAAAAATCGTAATACCTGTATAACATATCCAAATAGAAATACCCATACCAACTATACCATCAAACCAATAAATACCAAATAAACTTAAGAAAACAGAAATTAATGTAAATGTTGTTATAATACAATCGTTTCTATGGTCTTTCATATTTGCTTCAAGTAAAATATTACGATGTTTTTTATTGGCATTATGTGTATATAAGTATAATGCTAATTTAGTCATAATTGTTACTATACAAACAATTACTAAAAACCAAGAAAATTGAACTTGGTCTCCAGATATTAGAGATAGAAAAGAATCTAAAAATAATTTACAAGAAACCAATATCATTGCTATACTAATAAACATAGAAAATATGTATTCAGCCTTTCCATGACCAAAGTTATGGTCTTCATCTTTAGGAGCACTAGCA
The DNA here is from genome assembly GCA_944387565.1 of uncultured Clostridia bacterium. Classification (GTDB taxonomy): domain Bacteria; phylum Bacillota; class Clostridia; order TANB77; family CAG-508; genus CAG-269. The sequence goes on from CALXFJ010000002.1 coordinate 95,783, forward strand.
ATACGATTTCCTATAAAAGTCATAAGAGAAGCAAAAATATCTCCAGCACTATTAAAACTATCAGCAATCATTGCTTGGCTTTTTGCCGAAAAACCAATTGCAGCTTTAATTATTAATAAAAATATATTTCCAAATATTCCGTAAAATACCAGCTTTTTTAGTTAAATTAAACTTGTCTTCCATCTTATTTACTCCTTTTTTCAACCTATAAATTATTTTGTAATTATATCACAAGAAATAGAAATAATAAATATTATTTGATAAAATCTTATTAAATATTGAAAAAAATATATTGATATAATACAATATATACAAAGATAATGGGAGGTGGAAATATGGCAAAATTTTACCTAATAAGACATGGTGAGCCAGATTATACGTATGGGGATACTCACGGATTTATAGGGCAAGGTCATGATTTTGCACCATTAAAAGAAGATAAAATAGAAGAAGTAATAAAAACAGCAAAAGACATAAGATTAAAAGATGCGCAAATAATTGTATCTTCACCATATACTAGAGCATTACAAACAGCAAGTATAATATCAAAAGAAACAGGACTTGATATTGTCGTAGAACCAGATTTAAGAGAATGGCAGCCAGACCTTACATATCAATATAAAAATGTAGAAGAAATGCAAGAACTTTTAAGTGATTATAATAAAAATAATGGTATTTATCCAAAAGGTGAGACAAGAAAATGGGAAGAAAAGGAACATTTAAGAAAAAGGGTAATATCTGTTATTAATAAATATAAAGAAAAATATAACATAATTATTATAGTAGCACATCAAATGGCTTTTCAAGCTATTTGCGATTGTGGAGATATAAAGCCAGCAGAAATATTTGAGACTAATTTTTAAATGTTTGCAAAAAATAACAATAAATGCTATAATGAAAAAGTACAAGTGAAAAAGAACTAAAGAGGTGTAGAGATGGTATTACTTGCAATAATATATATACTAGTTTTTGTTATATTTGCATTAGTAGCATATGCGGTATTACAAATAAAATTATTTGGAATGAAAGTAAAAGATTTTTGGTCATTTATAGAAGCTAATCAAATGCTTGATAAATTATATAGATTTGCTAAGCAATATGAAAATATGTCACCACAAGAGCAAGTTATTTATTTATCAGAAGCAGAAAAAATATTTACAGCATTTGATAATGTGCCAAATGAATTATGGGAAGAAGAATATGATAAATATAAAGAAGTTTTAAGTAAATATAAAGATATAAAAATGATAAGATGGGCAAATACATCTAGCCAAAAAGCAAAATAGAAGAGAAAACTCTTCTATTTTTGCCAATATTTAAAATTTGATAATAATTAAACTTAGGAACAAATAAGCATATCTAAAAGCTTTTTTCATAAACAATCTTGATTTAATAATATCAAAACTCTCAGACATAGCACAATATTTATCAACAAAAGTTAAGATAAAACCTTCTAAAGATTTTGGAAAAGCTACAGTAACTGGCCACATATGCTTTATAATCATATCTTTTTCTTTTTCATTTAAATCAAATAATTTACATGCATTTTCACATGCAGTTTTACCATGTGTAAAAGCATGTAGACCTTTTCTGTTAGGTTCGCGTTTCCTCCAGTCATATAAAAATAAATCATGAAGCATTGCTGCTCTTGTAGCAGATTTATAATCTAATTTATATCTTTTACATATTAAATAGCAATAATAAGAAGCCATATAACAATGGTCAAAACAAGATGTTTCATAATGTTGTCTATATTTTTTCATTTCTTGAACAGTTGAATTACTAATAAGTGGAGATATTATCTCTTGGAATTCTTTATCCTGTTCCATTAAATCTTTTAAATAAATATTCATAAATACCCCTTTAAAAAATAATCTTACGTATCTAATTTTAATTATACCATATGAAATAGCTACTTTTCAATTATTTTGATAAATTAAGAAAAAATTAACAATTTGTTTATTAAAAATTAATTGACAACCTAAATATTATATGTAATAATACATGCAAATGTTACGGATTTAGTCTTTTTGACAAAAAAGTAAATAATTTTTTGAGGAAAATATTGCAATAATTTGTAATAGATAGTATAATAATAAAGGAAGCTTAATATTATTAGAAAGATAATAATTTGTAAAGGTGAGGAGAAAATGGATTATTTATATATACTAAGAGAAGCTTTAGTTTGGGTAATAACAATATTTTGGTTATACCAAGTTTTAGTGAGTTTATGTTCTTTAGTAAAAATTAAAGATAAGCCACTAAAAGTAAAAAAGGAACACAGATTTATGGCTATAATACCAGCTCATAATGAGGAAGCCGTAATAAAAAATTTAATAGATAGTCTTAAAGCACAAAATTATAATAAAGATTTATATGATATTTATGTAATAGCAGATAATTGTACAGATAATACAGCAAGAGTTGCTAAAGAGGCGGGAGCTATAGTATATGAAAGATTCGATAGTACTAAAAAGACTAAAGGATATGCATTAGATTGGTTTTTACAACAGAAAATCAAAGAAGATGCTCCATATGATGCTTTCTTTGTATTTGATGCAGATAATATAGTAGACCCTAACTTCATAAAGAATATGAATAAACACCTTTGCCAAGGTGAAGATGTAGTACAAGGTTATCGTGATATTAAAAATCCAACAGACAGTTGGATAACAGCGGGATATGCATTATTCTACTGGACAATGCATAGATTTTATCATTTAGCAAGATACAATTTAGGATTATCACCATTATTAAATGGTACAGGATTTATGGTAAAATTTGATATAATTAAACCACAAGGATGGGATACAGTAACATTAACAGAAGATATAGAGTTTTCATTAAAAAGAATAATAAAAGGTAAAAAATTAGGATGGGCAACAGATGCAATAGTATATGACGAACAACCAGTCGGATTTAAACAAAGTTGGTCACAAAGAAGCAGATGGACAGTTGGACATATGCAATGTATAAAAGAATATACTAAAGACTTAGCAATAGCAACAAAAGAAAATAAAACAATGATGAATTTTGATGGATTACTTTATATAGTAGGAAGTATACCAATGTTTATAATAACAATAATATTATTATTAACAAACTTCTTAATGTATGCTGGAGATGGAATGACTCAATTAGAACTTATAGAAAATATTATAAGATATTTAGTACCAACATTTTTATTCCCAATAGCAACAGCAGTTATAGCAATGTTCTTAGATAAAAGACCAATTAAACCAATGCTTAAAGGATTAGCTTGTTATCCATTATTTATGGGGTCTTGGCTATTGATAAACTTTAAATGTTTATTCAAGAGAGAAACAACATGGGAAAAGATAAACCATGTAAGAAATATAAAGATAGCAGAGGCTGGACTACAAGAAGAAAGAAATTAATTATAAATAAAGTTGGCTAAAAGCCAACTTTTATTTTTTAGGAGAATGATATGGAAAAAAAGGAATTATTAAAAAAAGATAAAAAAGAGAATATTTTACATATATTATTAATAGTATTAGGTACTATTCTTTTACTAATACCAGCATTTCATAGCAATATATGGTTTGATGAATCATACAGTGTAGCCATAGTAAATCATTCATTTGGCGAAATATGGCAAATTGGAAGTCATGACGTACATCCTATTTTATATTATTGGATGCTTAAAGTAATAAACTTAATATTTGGTCAAAATATAATGGTGTATAGAATATTTTCATTAATTGGAATAGTAGTACTTGGAATATTAGGATTAACACATATTAAAAAGGATTTTGGAAAACAAGTAGGATTATTATTTACATTTTTTAGCTTTTTCTTACCAGTAATGTTAAACTATGCATTAGAAATAAGAATGTATTCATGGACAATTGTATTTGTTACATTAATGGCAATATATTTATATAGATTTATAAAACAAAAAAATTTAAAAAACTTAATACTGTTTGGTGTGTTTAGTTTAGCTAGTTGTTATATGCATTATTATGCACTACTAGCTGCTGGAATTATAAATTTAGGACTAATTATTTATGTTATAAGAAATAAAGATAAATTTGAAAAGAAGATAATAAGAAGTTTTATAATTGTAGAAGCAGCACAAGTTATTTTGTATTTACCATGGTTTGTATTTTTTGTGGCACAAGCATTAAGGGTAGGAAGTGGATTTTGGATAACATTAGAATTTCCACAAATTATTTATGATATATTAGATTTTCAATTTAAAGGAAGTTTATCTCAAGGTATACCATTAGCAGTTTCAATTTTGTTATACATATATTTATTATATATAATAATTAAAAATATAAGAAAAAAAGAAGATATAAAGGTAGGGTTAATTCCTGTAGGAATATATATATTAATAATAATTGGAGTTGCTTTAGTATCTAGAATAACACCTATTTTATATGCTAGATATTTATTTACAATCACAGGATTACTTATATTTACAATTTGCTATTTCCTAGCAAAAGAGAACAATAAATTTATAATTGGTTTGATTTGTGGAGCTGTTTTAATATTATCTATGTATAACTTAGTAGAAAATGTAAAAACAAATTATGATGAATCAAATCAAGCACCAATAAGTTACTTAAAAGAAAATCTGCAACCAGATGATATAATGATTTATTCTGATATGGGAAATGGTGGAGTTGCAGCAACATTAGTAAGTGAAAATAAACAGTATTTTGTAAATTTAGGAAATTGGTCAATTGAAGATGCTTATAAAGCATATGCACCACAAATGGGAGTTGTATCAACTATAAACCAAGCATTAGAAAAAGCAACTGGAAGAATCTTTATAGTTGACACAGGAGATTTTACATTATATAACCAAATAAAAGATGATAGTAGATATAGAACAGTTTCTATAGAGAAATTTGAAGCTAAATACCATAATTACACATATAATATGGTAATATTAGAAAAAAATGATTAAAAAGCTTGCATTTATGCCAAAAATTGGGTATAATAATAAAGGTAACTTAAAAGTTTAGCAGAAGAGTGGGAACAAATCCCACTCTTGATTAGTATAAAGGGGTGAAAAAATTGTCCAAAATAGAAGAAAAAGTAGAAAGCCTTATTAAAGATAAAATAGAACATATAGGCTATGAGCTATATGATGTAGAATACGTAAAAGAAGGAAAGGATTATTATTTAAGAATCTTTATTGATAGCCCAAATGGAATTGACTTAAATGACTGTGAAAAAGTAAATAACGAAATAAATGATTTATTAGACGAAGCAGATTATATAAAAGAAGCATATTTTTTAGAAGTATCATCACCAGGAGTAGAAAGAGTATTAAAAAAAGATAAACATTTAGAAGCAAATATAGGAACAGAAGTAAATGTAAAACTATTTAAAAAAGATGATTCAGGAAAAAAAGAATATAAAGGAATACTTAAAAATTTTGATAAAGAAAAAATTATATTAGAAGTTGAAGGAAAGAATATAGATATAGAAAGAAAAAATATATCACAAATAAAAACAGTATATAATTGGTAAAAGGGAGGAAATAAAAATGAAAGAGCCAGCAATTGATAATAAGGAATTAATACTTGCTTTAGAAGAATTAGAAAAAGAAAAGGGGATGAATAAAGATTATTTGCTAGATGCGATAGAAACAGCATTAGTTACAGCATATAAAAGAAATTTTGATTCATTAGAAAATGTAAAAGTAGTAATGGATAGACAAACAGGAGCAACACATGTATATTCAGTAAAAGAAGTGGTAGAAGAACCAGAAAACCAAGAAACACAAGTAAGTTTAAAAGAAGCACAAAAAATAAATCCTGATTTAAAAGAAGGAGATACTTTAGAAACAGAAATAGTACCAAGAAATTTTGGTAGGATTGCAGCACAAACTGCAAAACAAGTAATAATACAAAAATTAAGAGAAGCTGAAAGAGAAATTGTATATAATGAGTTTAATGAAAGAAAAGGAGAAATAGTTTCAGGAATAGTACAAAAAGCAGATAAGAATATAGTGGTAATGGATTTAGGAAAATTAGAAGGTGTAATGCCAAGTAAAGAACAAATACCAACTGAAACATATAAAGTAAATGATAAAATAAAAGCATATGTATTAAAAGTAGAAAAAGGACAAAAAGGAGCACCACAAGTAATAGTATCAAGAAGTCATCCAGACTTTGTAAGAAAACTATTAGAATTTGAAATACCTGAAATATATGAAGGTGTAATAGAAATAAAAAGTGTTTCTAGAGACCCTGGATATAGAAGTAAAGTTGCAGTATATTCACCTGACCCTAATATTGACCCAGTAGGTTCTTGTGTTGGGCAAAAAGGAGTTAGAATTCAAAATGTTATAAATGAATTAAATGGTGAAAAAATAGATGTTATAGAATGGAATGAAGACCCATCAATTTATATAGCAGCAAGCTTACTTCCAGCACAAATATTAGCAGTAGATATTAAAGAAGAAGGAAAATTTGCACAAGTAATTGTACCAGATAATCAATTATCATTAGCAATAGGAAAATCAGGACAAAATGCAAGATTAGCTGCAAGATTAACAGATTGGAAAATAGATATAAAATCTGAAAGTCAATTTAGAGAAATGTTAATGAATAAACAAAAAGAAGAAAATAATGAAAATAATGAAAATACAGAAAATGCTGAAAAAGAAAGTAAAGAGGAAACAGAATAAAAAATAAAACTGGACATACAATAAAGGAGGAGAATAATTTATGAGGAAACAGCCAGAAAGAACATGTATGGGTTGTAATGAAAAAAAGCCCAAAAAAGAATTTATTCGAATCGTAAAAAATAAAGATAATGAAATAAATATAGATAGAACAGGAAAAATGCCAGGAAGAGGAGCATATATCTGTGATAATATTCAATGTCTAGAAAAGCTTATAAAATCAAAAAGGCTAGAAAAAATATTTGATACAAAAATATCAGATGAAATATATGATAAATTAAGAGGTGTAATTCTTGATAAATAAAAAGATATTAGGGTTAATTGGATTATCAGCAAAAGCCGGTAAAGTGTCATTTGGAGCTGATAGTGTAGAAAATGATATAAAAAAGAAAAAGGTAAATTTAATTATTATAGCTGAAGATGCTTCAGAAAGGACAAAAGATAAATTTAAAACATTAGGTCAAAATTATAAAGTACCATTTATAATTATACGGACAAATAGAAGAATTAAGTAAATCAATAGGAAAATCAAATAAAGCAATATTGGGAATTAAAGATATAAATTTATCAAATGAAATACAAAAAATAAATAATGGGGGTGAAGTTATTGGGTAAGATAAAAATATATGAAATAGCAAAAAAACTAAACTTAACCAGTAAAGAAGTATTAGATGTTGCAAAAGAATTAAATATTGATGTAAAGAGTCATTTGAGCGGAGTAGAAGAAGATGAAGCATCAAAGATTGAAAGTAAGTTAAAAGGTAATGGGACTAAGAAAGAAGTAAAAAAGGAAGCTAAAAAACAAGAAAAAGGAACAACTAAGGCAAAACAAGAAAGTAAAAAAGATGAAAAAGCACCTGTTATTATAAGAAGAGAAGTAATAATAGAAGATGAGCAAGATAAGAAAAAAGAAGAAACAAAAAAACAAGAAAAGAAAAACAATATAGGTTTTGTAGAAAGAAAACAAAATAAAGATTATAATATTGTTTATAGAAATAAACCAAGTAAGCCAATGACTGTAAGTGAATTATTTGGATTAAATAAAGAAGAGAAGAAGGAAACAAAGAAAGAGGAGGAAAAAGTGACAACAACAGTAAAAGTAGAAACAGAAGAAGTAAAGAAAGAAGAAAATAATAAGGTAACAAAAGAAACTCCTCATGAAAAGGTAGAAGAAGTAAAACAAAAACAAAAACAAAATACAGAAAATAGAATAAATAACAATAATAATAAGCAAAATAGAAATAATAACAATAATAATAGAAATAAAAATATGCAAAATGGAAACTTTCATAATAGAAACAATAACAGAAATGAAAATCGTTCTAATAATAACAACAATAATAGATTTAATAATAGGAATAATAATGGATATTCAAAAAGACCACTAGATGCAAGAGGAATAGAGAAAAATATTAAAAATATTATGTCAGTAGAAAATGGTGAAAAAGAACAAGTAAGAGAATATAATAGAGGTCTTGATAAACAAAAAAATAATAACAGATATGAAGAAAATAAAAATAATAAAAAGAATAGTAGTAAATCTAGAAAAAACAATAATCGTGAATTTGATGAAGGTAAATTAAAAACATTAAAACAAGCAAGTAGCTTATCAAACATGTTTAATGACCAAGATGGAGGAATGCTTGATTACTATGATTTATCTACAGAACGTGGAAGAAGAGGAAAGAAAAAGAAACAACATCAAGAAGAAAAGAGTAAGCAAAAAATATTTAAACTTACAGAAATAGAAATACCAGAAACAATAACAGTAAAAGATTTAGCTGCTGAAATGAAGAAAACAACAGCAGAAGTAATTAAAAAATTATTGAGTTATGGAATTATGGCTACAATAAATCAAGAAATTGATTTTGATACAGCATATTTAATAGCACAAGAATTTGAAATAACAGCAAAGAAAAAGAAAGTTGTAACAGATGAGGATATCTTATTTGATGATTCTGAAGATAAAGAAGAAGATTTAGTTCCAAGACCACCTGTTATTGTAGTTATGGGACATGTAGACCATGGTAAAACTTCTTTACTTGATACTATTAGAAAAACTAATGTTATAGAAGGAGAAGCTGGAGGAATTACTCAAGCTATTGGTGCATACCAAGTTGAAGTAAATGGTAGACAAATAACTTTCTTAGATACCCCTGGACATGAAGCATTTACAGCAATGCGTGCTAGAGGTGCTCAAATTACCGATATTGCGATATTAGTTGTTGCAGCAAATGATGGTGTAATGCCACAAACAATAGAAGCTATAAATCATGCAAAATCAGCAGGAATACCAATAATTGTTGCTATTAATAAAATAGATTTACCAGATGCAAATGTTGAAAGAGTAAAAGAAGAATTAATGAGATATGATTTAGTTCCAGAAGAATGGGGTGGAGATACTATATTTGTACCAATCTCAGCTAAAAATGGAACAAACATTGACCAACTATTAGAAATGGTATTATTAGAAGCAGATATGCTAGAATTAAAAGCTAACCCTGATAAACAAGCAAAAGGTACTGTAATAGAAGCAAGACTTGATAAAACAAGAGGAGCTATTGCTACAATGTTAGTACAAAGAGGAACATTAGATGTAGGAGATACAATTGTTGTTGGTTCATCAATAGGAAGAATAAGAGCAATGAAAGATGCAAGAGGTAAAAAAGTAAAAGCAGCAGGGCCATCAACACCAGTAGAAATAATGGGATTAACTGAAGTTCCTGAAGCAGGAGATACTTTCTATGAAGTTAAAAACGAAAAAGTTGCAAAACATTTAATTGAAAAGAGAAAACGTCAAGCAAGAGAAAAAGCAATTAACCAGGCACCAAAAGTAACATTAGATAATTTATTTAGCCAAATGGAAGAAGGAAACTTAAAAGTATTAAACTTAATTGTAAAAGCAGATGTACAAGGTTCTGTTGAAGCGGTAACACAATCATTAGAAAAATTACAAAATGAAGAAGTAAGAGTAAAAGTAATTCATAGTGCAGTAGGTGGAGTAAATCAATCAGATGTTACACTTGCAAAAGTTTCAAATGCAATTATTATAGCATTCAATGTAAGACCAGACCATTTAGCAAAAGATATGGCAGAAAAAGATGGAGTAGAAATAAAACAATATTCAGTAATATATCAAGCAATAGAAGATGTAGAATTAGCAATGAAGGGAATGCTTGAACCAAAATATGAAGAAAAAGTAATAGGAAATGCTGAAGTAAGACAAACATTTAGAATTTCTAATGTTGGAACTATAGCAGGATGTTATGTATTATCAGGAAAAGTAGAAAGAAATGCAGGAGTAAGAGTAATACGTGACAATGTAGTAATTCATGATGGACATTTAGCAACATTAAAGAGATTTAAAGATGATGTTAAAGAAGTTGGAAAAGGTTTTGAATGCGGAATGCAAATAGAAAACTATAATGACATAAAAGAAGGAGACATAATAGAAGTATATATAATGGAAGAAATAAAAAGGTAGGGCACAAAATAAATGCCCTTCCTTAAACTTCTAAAAAGGAGGAATGACAAATGCCAGAAAGTCAATCAAGGCTAGAACGTATTAATGAACAATATAAAAAACAAATTAGCCAAATTATAAATTATGAGTTAAAAAATCCAAATGCAACAGGTTTAATTAGTGTAACTAAGGTAAAAGTTACAAATGACCTAAAACTTGCTAAAGTATATGTAAGTATATTAAATGCAAAAGATACAAAGCAAACTTTAGAAGCATTAAAAAAATCACAAGGATTTATTCGTAGTAGATTAGCTCAAGAAGTAAATCTTCGTAATACTCCAGAACTTATATTTGAGTTAGATGATTCTATTGAATATGGAGAAAGAATAGATAATATATTAAAAAAAATTATGCCAAAAAAAGAAGAGGAGAATTAAAATTATGACATTAGATGAAATTTTAGAAGAAGTTAAAAAAGCAAGTTCAATAGTAATTTTAACACATGAAACACCAGATGGAGATGCAATAGGAACAGCTTTAGCTACAAAACTTGCATTAGAAAAAATTGATAAAAATGCAGATGTTATTATGTCTAAATATGCAAGGACATTTGATTTTTTGCCAAGATGTAATGAAATATTAACAGAAGGTAAACAAGAAAAATATGATTTAGCAATAAGTGTAGATTGTGCAACATTTAAAAGATTAGATAATAGAGAATATTTTGAGAATGCAAAAAGAACTATAGTAATAGACCATCATGGAAGTAATAATATGTATGGAGATATTAACTATGTAAATCCTGTATCTCCAGCTTGTAGTGAAGTTTTACTTGGAATTTTATCATATTTTGGAGTAGAAGTGGATGTTGACATGGGAACTTGCTTAATGACAGGGATAATTACTGATACAGGAGGATTCCAATACCCAGCAACTACTGCAGATACTTTTGAATATGCAGCAGAATTATTAAGAAAAGGTGTTAATATTTCTGATATTTGTAAAAAGACATTGCAAACAAAAACAAAAGCAAATTTTGAATTATCTAAAATAGTAATGGATAGAATGGAAATATTAGAAAATGGCAAAGTTGCCTTTTCTTACATAACTACAAAGGATATGGAAGATGTGAATGCTGAAGAAGGAGACCACGAAGGTTTAGTTAATATTGGAAGAAATATTGAAGGTGTTGAAGTTTCTATATTTATTAGACAAAGAGATAATGAAGATGCTTATAAGGTTTCTATGCGTTCAGGAGAGTATGTTAATGTTTCTGATGTGTGCTTAATGTTTGGTGGTGGAGGACACCCAAGAGCAGCAGGTGCTTTAGTGCAAGGAAATGTAGAAGAGGTAAAGGAAAAATTATTAAAAGAGGTAAGAAAATACTTAAAGTAATGTCTAATTTTGTCTCATTGGGGACGTTTCTGATGCGACATTAATAATAAAAAAACAGGGATTTGGAGTAATTTTTTAGATTTTAAGCTTCGCTTAACCAACACTTTTACTACCCTTAATTTCCCTACGTAAAAGTGTTTAATCTAAAAAATTACTTATAAATGTTTATTTATTATTTTGCATAAATTGAGACATATTTCTTATTTAATAAAAATAATAAAAAAATTAAAATGTAAAAAGCTAGGTTAGTATTCTAATCTAGCTTTTTTGTATAATAGGAAAGTAAAACAATTTGTTTTAAAACCGCACAAAAAATAAAACTTTATCAAAAAGTACTTGCGAAAATTTGTTTTATATGATATAAATATGAAAGTGAATGGAGGTGAGAAATTGAAACTAACATTTACATGTGATTTAAGAATAAAAGAGACACAAGAAAAAATAATAAAAGAGATAAAATGGCATTGTAGTAAAGTATATAATACATTTAATTATGAAATAAGAGA
>CALXFJ010000003.1 GCA_944387565.1 uncultured Clostridia bacterium
AAAAGCAAAAAATAAATGCTTTGAAATATAAGCATTTTTACATAATACTTTCTATAATATTTTAGTTGCTATAACCGAATTTATGCAAATTTTTGCATAAAATAGGAAATTACACATCACAATATTTTGCTAATATCTATATGACAGCTTTAGATAAGTATGTAAAAGAAAAACTGAAAGTAAAATATTATATAAGGTTTATGGATGACTTTATACTAATAGTAGAAAGCAAAGAAAAAGCAAGAAAATGTTTGGAAGAGATAAGAAGTTTTTTAAATAATTCATTGAAGCTTGAGCTAAACTCAAAAACAGCATACTTTAAAGAAAAACAAGGAATAAACTTTTTAGGCTATAGAATATGGAAAACACATTTATTAATAAGAAATCAAAGTAAGAAAAAGATAAAAAGAAAGCTAAAGAACTTTCAAAAATTATATAAAAAAAATAGAATAGAATTAGAATATATAACAGCATGTATAAATTCATGGAAAGGGTATGCAAAATTTGGAAATAGTTATAATTTAATAAACAAAATATTAAAAAACTTTGTTTTGAAAAAATAAAGAAACAGGTCTTTTTTATTCTAATATGTAAATATTTATGAGAATGAGAAAAAAGACCTGTTTTTTAACTTATGCATCTTTATCAATATTAATAAGTTCATCAATCGTGCAATCTAGATATTTACAAAGGTCTTCTAAATATTTAAAAGAAATAGAAGAAGTTTCACCATGAATAACACGATTTAAATTTCTAGAAGTAATATTCATGTTTTGACATAACCAATATTTGGATTTTTTCTTCTTTTGTAATAATTTTTCTATGTTAAAACGAACCATAACCTTACCCCTGACCAGTATTATAAAATATAAAGTGGACATAAATAAGATACCGAGATATACCGTATTTCTTATGTTTAGATTAATTAATAAATAAAAATAATGCTTGAATTATCTTATAAATATTAGTAGAAAAATGTCGAATTTTGCGATGAAAAGTTTCAAAAAAATATGAATTTTTATTGACATAATCTATAGATGGTGATATTATAAGTGTACTTTTTAATCAAAATATTATTTCCAGAGAAATTATCTTCTCACAATTCGTTAGAAAAAAATAACAAAAGAAAAAATAGAAATAAAAAACTTAAGATAAATTTATTAAATTCAATATATTTTTTGTATTATTTTTTATTCAAAATTTTTATTCAAAAAATTATATTTTAAAATCCAAACAAATCCAGGGCAAAACTAAAAAATAAAAATTTACCCAGAAGGGTTGTATTAATTATGTCTTTTGTGGTAAAATAGAAAGGAAGTAATATATGACGAAAAGAGAAAAATTACCATTAGTAATAGATTATGTATTTAAAAGAGTATTTGCATATAAAGGAAATGAAGATGTACTAGCTGATTTTTTAGAAAGTATATTAAATGTAAAAATAGAAAAACTAGAAGTAAAGAACCCAGAAATGATGAAAAATAGTAGAGAAGAGAAATTAGGAGTATTAGATATAAAAGTAGAAACCAAAGAAAATATAATAGATTTAGAAATGCAATTAGAAGATGAAGAAAATATAGAAGAACGAGAAGCAACATATATGGGAAAATTATTATCAGAACAACTAGAAGTAGGAGACGAATATAAAAAATTAAAGAAATCAGTAGTAATATTTATAACAAATTTTAATAAATATGAAACAAATACATATCATAATATAGCGAAAATGAGATTTGAAAAAATAAATAAAGATGAATATGTAGATATGGGATATAAAGAAGAAGAGCAAATAGGAAATAAATATATAGAATTTCATGTAATAGAACTACCAAAATTTATAAAAAAGAATCCAGGAGTAGAGAAAAGATTAGAACAATGGTTATGGTTAATAGTAGGAAGAAAGGAGAAGGTGGAAATGGCAGTAAAAGAAAATAAAAATGTAAAGAAAGCAGATAAAGTACTAGAAAGAATAAGTAAAGACCCAAAAGAAAGAGAAAGATATGAAGCCATACTAAAAGCTGAATTTAACCAAAAAATAAGTAACCAAAAGTTTATGGATAAAGGAATAATTGAAGGAGAAGCTCGTGGAAAAATTATAGGAAGAGAAGAAGGGATGAAAGAAGGAAAAAAAGAAGGAGAAAAACAAAAACAAATAGAAATAGCAAAGAGAATGTTAAGAGATAAAATAGAAATTAAGACTATAGAAAAATACACAGACTTAACAGAAGAAGAAATAAATAATTTAAAATAGTATTATAAAAAATAAAAAAATAGATATGATAATATTAGGTGATAAAAGTGAAAGTATTATTAACAGGAGCATCTTCAGGAATAGGAAAAGAGATGGCAAAAATACTAAACAAAAAAGGATATGATTTAGTACTAGTAGCAAGAGATGAAGAGAAATTAAAAGATGTAAAAAATGAATTAGAAAAAGAAAAAAGTAAAAATAATATAGAAATAATTTCAATGGATTTATCCAAAGAAGAAAATTGTATAGAACTGTGTAAAAGAGTAAGAAATGTGGATATCTTAATTAACAATGCAGGATTTGGAGATTGTGGGAATTTTACAAAAACAGACTTAGAAAAAGAAATAAAAATGATAAAAACAAATATAGTAGCATATCACATATTAATGAAAGAATATTTAAAAGAAATGAAAGAAAAAAATAGTGGTAAAATACTAAATGTAGCATCAATTGCAGGATTTATGCCAGGACCACTAATGGCAACATATTATGCAACAAAATCTTATGTTGTAAAATTATCAGAATCAGTAAGAGAAGAACTTAAAAAAGAAAAATCAAATGTAAAAATAAGTATTCTATGTCCAGGTCCAGTAGCAACAAACTTTAATAAAGTAGCAAATGTGAAATTTAAAATAAGAGAAGCTAATAGCCAAGATGTTGCAAAATATGCAATTAAGAAAATGGAACAAGGAAAATTTTATATAGTGCCAGGTTTAGATATAAAATTCGCAAAAATAGGAGCAAAGATATTCCCAACAAACTTAGTAGCTAAAGTTTGTTATATGATACAAAAAAGAAAAATATAAAAGTATTGACAAGAAAAACCAAATTATGGTAAACTAATAACATATTAAGAGTGTGCCTAAGAAATATTTCTAAGCGGTACAGAGTAACAATAGTTACTTACACTAGAAAAGTAAGAAAGTCTTACTTGAGGAGTCTTAAGGATTTTTCAAGTAGGGCTTTTTAGATTTTTTTGGGGGTGTATTATGGAACAAATAAAAGAAATATTAGAAAAATATTATCAAAATGGTGAAGAAAACAATAGATTAATAAAAGATAAAGCACATATGGTGGAGTTTTTAACAACTACTAGATATATTGATAAATACCTAAAAAAAGGAGATAGAATATTAGAAATAGGTGCAGGAACAGGAAGATATTCTCTTCATTATGCAAATAAGGGGTATGAAGTAGAAGCAGTAGAATTAACAAAAGCAAATATAAAAGAATTGAGAAAGAATATTACAGAAGGTATAAATGTAAAAATAAACCAAGGAAATGCATTAAATTTAAATATGTATAAAGATAATGAATTTGATATTACATTATTACTAGGACCAATTTACCATTTATTTAGTAAAGAAGATAAAAAAAGAGCAATAGAAGAAGCTGTTAGAGTTACAAAACTGCATGGGAAGATATTTATTGCTTATATAACAAATGATATTGTAATTATAACTTATGGTTTAAAAAAAGGAAATTTACTAAAATTAAAAGATGTTTGTGATGAAAAGTATAGAGTAAAAGAAATTCCAGAAGAAATATTTTCAGCAAATTATGTAGAAGAATTTGAAAATATGATGAAAGAAATAAATGTAAAAAAACTTTGTGAAGTAGCAGCTGATGGGTTATCTGAAAGCCTAGAAGAATATATAAATAAATTATCAGAAGAAGAATATAAAGTATGGCTTGATTATCATTTTAAAAATTGTGAAAGAAAGGACTTAATGGGATATAGTAGTCATGTTTTATATATATGTGAGAAGAATTAGAGGAGTTGATAGATATGGCAAAATTAGTATTGTTAACAGGGCCGCAAGCAGTAGGAAAAATGACGGTGGGTCAGGAGCTTGCAAAAATAACAGGATTAAAATTATTCCATAACCATATGACAATAGATTTAGCTTTAAAATTTTTTGATTATAGTACCAAAGAAGGGCAAAAATTAGTAGATGATTTAAGAATGGATGTTTTCGAAGCAGTTGCTAAAAGTGATTTAGAAGGAATAATCTTTACATGTGTTATTGCATATGAAAGTAAAGAAGATTTAGAAATATTAGAGAAAATAAAAAAAGTTTTTGTGGAAAAAGGTGGAGAAGTTTACTATGTAGAATTACAAGCACCATTAGAAGTAAGACTAGAAAGAAATAAAACAGAAAATAGAAGAAAACATAAAGAATCCAAAAGGAATATAGAGCATAGTGAAATGTTATTATTAAGGTCAGAAACAAAACATAGAATGGAATCAAAAGAAGGAGAAGTAAAAGAAAAAAATTACTTAAAAATAGATAATACAAATATAGAAGCAAAAGAAGTTGCAAGAATAATAAAAGAAAAATTTAATTTATAGAGGTGATTGCATGATTAGATATTATGAACAAAAAGATATAGAGCAAGTAGCAAAGATAATAACAGAAGATTGGAAAATAGCATATAAAGGAATTATAGATGATGAATATTTAAAAAATTTAGATTATAGAGATAAAGAAAAATCAATAAGAGAAAAATACCAAAAGCAAAAATCAATTGTTTTAGATGAAGAAGGAATTGTAAAAGGATATTCTAGATTTGGTGAAAATAGAGACGAAGAAAAAGATTTAGCAGAATTATATGCATTATATGTAAAAGCAGATGAAAGAGGTAAAAAAATTGGAGAAAAATTATTAAGAAAAACAGCCGATATATTAAGTAAAAGAGGATATAAAGAAATGGTAATATGGTGTTTAAAAGAAAATAAAAATGCAAGAAAGTTTTATGAAAAAATGGGAGGAAAAATATATAAAACAAGAGATATAGAAATAGAAAATAAAAAATATGGAGAGGTTTGTTATAAATATGATTTAGAAAAATGTAAGGAGTGATTTTATGAAATATTTTAAAAAATTATTAGGAGAACATATATATTTATCACCAGTAAGTGAACAAGATGCAGAAAAATATACTGAATGGATGAATGATTTTGAAACAACGGATTATATAGGACAAAGTACACAAATATATACAGTAGAGAAAGAAACAAGATTTTTAGATAAATGCTCAGAAGATAAAAATGAAGTTACACTTGGAATTGTAAATTTAAAAACAGATAAACTAATCGGAAATTGCGGTTTAAAAGATATAAATATAATAGGCAGAACAGCAACACTAGGAATATTTATAGGAGAAAAGGCAGAAAGAAGTAAAGGATATGGAGCAGAAGCAATCAAATTATTATTAGATTTTGGATTTAATTATTTAAACTTACATGAAATAAAATTAGATGTATACGAATTTAATAAAAGAGCAATAAAGTGTTATGAAAAAGTAGGATTTAAAGAATATGGAAGAAGAAGAGAATGTGTATATATAAATGGTAAGTACTATGATATGATAAGTATGGATATACTAAAAGAAGAATTTAAAGAAAGTTATATAAAAAATAAGAATATCTAATAAGGTTTTAATAGTTTAAAAAATTTCTTGACATCGGCAAACAAACATTCTATAATAAAAGCGGTGATAATATGAAAAAACAAATATTACACGTGGATGTTAATAATGCTTTCTTAAGTTGGACAGCAGTAGAAATGCTAAAAAATGGAAGTAATATAGATATAAGAGAAATACCTGCTGTTATTGGAGGAGATGAAACAAAAAGGTCAGGAATAGTTTTAGCAAAAAGTATGAAAGCAAAAGAATGTGGAGTAAAAACAGCAGACACAATTTATCAAGCAAAATTAAAATGTCCAGGGGTTAAAATATATCAATCTAATTTTAATATATATAGAAAATATTCAGATGGATTATATAATTTATTAAGACAATATACAGATAAAATAGAAAGATTTAGTATAGACGAATGTTTTTTAGATATGACAGAATATTTAATGAAAGACACTTTAATAAATAAAGCATATGAAATAAATAGAAGAGTAAAAGAAGAATTGGGTTTTACTGTAAATGTAGGAGTAGCACATAATAAACTTTTAGCTAAAATGGCATCTGATTTTACAAAGCCAGATAGAGTGCATACACTATTCGAAGAAGAAATAGAAACTAAAATGTGGCCTCTTCCAATATCAGAATTATTTATGTTAGGTAAAAAAACAGTACCCAAGCTTTATAATATGCAGATTAGAACAATAGAAGATTTAGCAAAAACAAATAAAGAATTACTACATAAAAAATTTGGAAAACATGGATTGCAGATGTGGGAATATGCAAATGGAATAGATAACTCAGAAGTGCACTTTGAAAAAGAAAAGCCAAAAGGGATAGGAAATTCTATTACTTTACCAGAAAATATCACAGAAATAGAAAAATTAGAAGAGATTGTACTTGCATTAGCAGAACAAGTAACATACAGACTAAGAAAATATGATATGTTAGCTAAAACTGTAAATGTACAATTAAGAACAAAAGATTTTGTAGACACATCACATCAAAAGAAATTACCAGAAGCAACAGCAACAACAAAAGAAATATCAAAAAAAGCAAAAGAAATATTACATGAAATGTTTCATAAGCCAATGTCAATAAGATTAGTAGGAGTAAGAGTAGATAATTTAGTAGAAAAAGAAGAAATGCAATTATCATTATTTGATAAAAGAGATGAGAAACAAGAAAAATTAGATAAAGTCGTAGATGCATTGAAAAATAAATATGGATATAATAAAATAACAAGAGCAGGAAAAATGAATGCAGGAGATTATTTAAAATTAAAAGATATAAAAAAATAAAGAGGTAAAACATGCAAAATATAGAATATGATGGACATATAATACCATATACTTTATATAAATCCAAAATTAAAAATATGTATATATACATAAAAGAAGGAAAAGTCTTGGTAAAAGTACCAAGTAGAGTAAATGAAAATAAAGTTCAAGATTTTTTAAATAAGAAATCAGAATGGATTTATAAAAATTTAGAAAAAAGTAAAGAAAAAATTAGAAAAGAAAAAGAAGAAAGAATAGAACAAAAAGATATAGAAAGATTACAAAAAATAGTAGAAGAAAACATATATAAATATTCCAAAATATTAGGAAAAAGTCCTAAGAAAGTTAGAATAAGAGACTTAAAGTATGCATGGGGAAGCTGTTCAAGTAATAAAAACATATCAATTAATCTAAAATTAGCTCTAAAAGATGAAAGAGCAATAGAATATGTTGTTTTACATGAAATGTGCCATTTAATACATATGAATCATTCAAAAAGTTTTTGGGATTTAGTCGAAAAAAATATGCCTAAATATAAAGAATATAAAAAACTACTTGCTTAAGAAAATAATTTAGTTTATAATTTCTATGTAGAAAACAAGAAATCGGGAGAAATATATGTGGAGAAGAAAGGAATTAAAAGAAAAAGCACGTAAAGTAGTTAAGAAAAATTACTGGACCGCTATTATAGTTTGCTTTTTAATAGCAATTTTAACAGGAGAATTTGGAACATCAATAATATGGAAAACAGATGATTCAATTGACCCTAATTATGCCATAAATCAAGAAAATATAATAGTAGAAAATGAAGTAAATGAAGAAAAAATACAAGAAGCACAAGAAAAGTCACAGGAAATAGAAGAGAAAAAATCTGAATTAAGTGATACGGAATTAAAAATTTGGAATGTAATACAATCAAATTTTAATAGTTTAGTAAAATCTCAAAAATATATTTTTAAAATTTGGGATGCAATAGAATTATTTAATATTAATCAATTATATTTAGGAATAGGACTTATTTTAACAGCACTTATAGCAGTTGCATATATAATAATATTAGCAGAACCATTAACAGTAGGAGAAAAAAGATATTTTATTAAAGCAAGAGTAGAGGAAGATACTAAAATAGGAGCTATGGGTGAAATCTTTAAAAAGGGGTCTTGGAAGAATGTTGCAATTACAATGATTTTAAAAGATATTTATAATTTATTATGGTTTTTAACAATCATAGGTGGATTTATTAAAATATATGAATATAAAATGATACCATATATATTAGCAGAAAATCCTAAAATAGAAAGAAAAAAAGTATTTCAATTGTCAAAAGAAATGATGAAAGGAAATAAATGGAGAGCTTTTATCTTAGATTTATCTTTTATATTTTGGAGTATACTTTCAATTTTTACATTTGGAATACTAAATATTCTATATGTAAATCCATATAAAGTAGCAACAAGTACTGAATTATATGTTGCTTTAAAACAAAAAGTGATTGAAGATAAATGTGAGAATTATGAGGAAATAAAAGAGATTAAATAACACAAAGAAAATAGTAGTAATATAAAAAATTACTACTATTTTAAATTTTAATGAATATATACTATAGTACAAGAATAAAATATATCTATATTAAATATAACACTTTAAAACTGCAAAATCCATCGAAATTTGTAGAATATTGCGATGAAAAGTACTTGAAAATATTGGAAAATAGTGTTACTATAAAAAACGTGCGAAACAAAAGAGGAGGGGATAAAATGAAAATATTTGTTGGAGGTAAGTTTATAGAAAAGGAAAAGTTAGAAGAAGCGGGGATTGACTATCCAATAAGACTAGAATACTATAAAATTATAAATGAAGATGAACTTATAAGAGAAAATAAAGCAAAATATGGAATAAAGATAGTAAAAACAGAATATTTAAAAGAAAATAAAAACGTAGAAGATGAAACAATAAAATATTTGTCTAGCAATGAACAAAAAGTAGATGAAATATTAAATATATTAAAAATAAATGAAGTAACACCTATTTGTGTACAAGATGTTATTTCTGATATATCTAAATGTTCTATATAAAAAACAATCTAAAAAACTTGCAAAATGCTCAAATTTGTTCTAGAATAACTTATAATGGATAAAAGGGAAGTTTAATAAGGAGGAATTATGGCAGATAAATTAGTAATAGTAGAGTCACCAGCAAAAGCAAATACAATAAAAAAATTCCTAGGTGGTAATACAAAAGTAGTAGCATCTATGGGGCATATAAGAGATTTACCAAAATCAAAACTAGGTGTTGACATAGAACATGATTTTGAACCAGAATATATAAATATACGTGGAAAGGGAGATTTAATAAAATCTTTAAAAAAGGAAGCAAAACAAGCTAAGAAAATATATCTTGCAACTGACCCTGACCGTGAAGGGGAAGCTATTGCATGGCACTTAGCATATATTTTAAAAGATGAAAATAGTAAAATTGTCAGAGTAACATTTAATGAAATAACTAAAAATGCGGTAAAGAATGCTATCAAAGAACCAAGAAGTATTGATTATAATTTAGTAGATGCACAACAAGCAAGACGTGTATTAGATAGAATTGTAGGTTATAAAATAAGTCCACTTTTATGGAATAAAGTAAAAAGGGGCTTGTCAGCAGGTCGTGTACAATCTGTTGCTGTTAAATTAATTGTTGACAGAGAAGAAGAAATAGAAAAATTTATTCCAGAAGAATATTGGAATATTTATGCAAAACTAGAAGATAAGGAGACTAAAAAAGAATTTGAAGCAAGATTTTTCGGGAAAGATGGTAAGAAGCAAGAAATCCATAAAAAAGAAGAAGTAGACGAAATTTTAAGAAATATAGAAAAGTCAAAATACATAGTTAAAGAAGTAAAAAAAGGTGAAAAGAAAAGAAATGCAGCACCACCATTTACAACAAGTACAATGCAACAAGAAGCTTCAAGAAAATTGAACTTTACATTAAAGAAAACAATGTCAATTGCCCAAGGATTATATGAAGGTGTAAAAATACCAGAAAGAGGAACAATTGGTTTAATTACATATATGAGAACAGATTCAACAAGAATTTCAGAAGAAGCAAGAGCTGCCGCAAAAGAACATATTATAAAAACATATGGAGAAGAGTATTATGAGAACAGATATTATAAAGCAAATAAAGATTCTCAAGATGCACATGAAGCAATAAGACCTACATATGCAGATTTAGAACCAGATTCTATAAAAGATGCATTAACAAATGACCAATATAAGTTATACAAACTGATATATAATAGGTTTATGGCAAGCCAAATGTCATCAGCAGTATACAATACGATGGCAGTAACAATAGATGCAAATGGTTATACTTTTAAAGCAAATGGACAAAGCATAAAGTTTAAAGGATTTATGGTTCTATATGTAGAAGGAACAGATACTAAAGAGCAAGAAATAGGAATATTACCTGATTTGAAAGAAAACCAAGAATTAAAAATGAATAAAATAAATCCAAAACAGAGTTTTACTGAGCCACCTGCAAGATATACAGAAGCAACATTAGTAAAAGCATTAGAAGAAAAGGGAATAGGAAGACCAAGTACATATTCACCAACTATTACAACTATTTTAGAAAGAAGATATATAGAAAAAGAACAAAGACAATTAGTTCCAACTGAACTTGGAAAAGTTGTAAATAAGTTATTAACAGATAATTTTAAAGATATTATAAATGTAGAATTTACGGCTAAAATAGAAAATGAGTTTGATGAAATAGCAGAAGGAAAAGAGCAATGGAAAAAGATGATAAGAGAATTCTATAGACCTTTTGAAAAAGAATTGAGTAAAGCAGAAGAGAATCTAGAACATGTAGAAATAAAAGATGAGGTTTCAGATATACCTTGTGAAAAATGTGGAAGAATGATGGTTTATAAATATGGAAGATATGGTAAATTTTTAGCTTGTCCAGGATATCCAGAATGTAAGAATACTAAACCGATTGTAGAAACAATTGAGGTATCTTGCCCAAAATGTGGAGCTAAAGTACAAATAAGAAAAACTAAGAGAGGAAGAAAATATTATATTTGTGAAAACAATCCAAAAAGTTGTGATTATATTTCATGGAATAAACCAAAGCCAGGAGAAAAATGGAATCCAGAAGAAGCAAAAGAATTTGAAGAGGAAAAAAAAGAAGCAAAACCAAGAGCAAAAAGGAGAAAATCAGCAAAGAAGAAATAAGGGATTTAGAAAAATACGCCATAGTACTTGACAATATGGCGTATTTTTGGTATTATTTTAAATGCTTAAGCATATTATATAAAAGAATAACAAATTTGATGCAGGTATAGTTTAATGGTAAAATAAAACCTTGCCAAGGTTTAGTTGCGGGTTCGATTCCCACTACCTGCTCCATATATGGCGAGTTAGCCAAGCGGTAAGGCACGAGTCTGCAAAACTCTGATGATCGGTTCGACTCCGATACTCGCCTCCAATTTGAATAAGTTTAGACGGTTATGCTAGAGTGTTACATAATATCATAGATAACCCAATTTATTGAAAATACTGTCTTTGAAAACAGTATTTTATTTTTATATAATAGGAAAGTAAAACAATTTGTTTTAAAACTGCACAAAAAATAAAACTTTATCAAAAAGTACTTGCGAAAGTTTGTTTTATATGATATAAATATGAAAGTGAATGGAGGTGAGGACTTGAAACTAACATTTACATGTGATTTAAAAATAAAAGAAACACAAGAAAAAATAATAAAAGAGATAAAATGGCATTGTAGTAAAGTATATAATACATTTAATTATGAGGTAAGAGAAGGAAAAGTAGATGTAAGTAAAATAAAGAAAGTAAATGAAGATAGTAGTAAAATATATAAAAAATATAGAAAAGAAAATTGGCATTCAAAGTACTTACATTCACATACACTACAACAAATAATATTAAATTGTATAAGAGACCATAAATCATATTTAGCATTAAAGAAAATGTATGAAGAAGGAAACAAAGACATAAAAGAAAAACCACAAATGCCAAGATATAAGAACAATGGAAAGATACAAATAACATTTACAAAATATGCAATAAGGACAGAAGGAAGAAGAATAAAACTATCAATATCAAAAAAGATGCAAGAGAAATTTAAAGTAAAGAGTTTAAATTTTCTAATACCGAAGAAATTAGAAAAGCTAGTAAATTTAGAAAGCATAAAAATGATAAAGATAGGAAATATAAGAGATGGAAAATGTAAAATGTATATAATATATGAAAAAGAAGAAAAAAGTAAAGCAGAAGGTTCAAATATAATGGCAATAGATTTAGGAATGGATAATATAGCAACATGTACAAATAAAGATAATAAAGAAAGTTTAATAATAGCAGGAGAGAATCTAAAGTCAAAAATAGGCTATATAAATAAAGAAATAGATAGGCTAAAAGGAATACAAATGAAAATGATAGGAAGTAAAAATTATAAAAATACAAAAAAAATAAACAAATTATATGAGCAAAGAAGAAATTATAGTAATACATATATGCATAAAGCAAGTAGAATGATAATGAATTATGCAAAAGAGAATGGATGTAGTACAATAGTTATAGGAAATATAAAAAATATAAAACAAAACATGAAGAAAAATAAAAGATTTGTAGAAATGCCGTTACAAAATTTAGTAGAAAAAATAGAATATAAAGCAAAACTAGAAGGAATAGAAGTAGAAAAGATAAGAGAAGAATACACATCAGGAGTAAGTAGTATAGATAAAGAAGAAATAAATAAAGAATACTACAATAAAAGTAGAAGAATAAATAGAGGATTATTTAAAACAAATAGTGGTAAGATAATAAATGCAGATGTAAATGGAAGTATAAATATTCTAAGAAAATATATAAAAGAAGTCTTTAGTCCAAACCTAGAAATAGCGATGGATATTGGTCGAGAACAACGACCATTAAAGAAAAGGGTTGCCTAAGGAATTAGGTGGAAACTTAAAAACAACATCTTTATAAAAATTGCTACTAATTAAAAATTAGTAGCAAGGGTGAAAATTTTAATTTTCACATTTGTTCTATTTAATACATAGTATTATAGAATATCATAGGCGTTGCAATAAAATTGCAGTAATAATTTTTAAATAAAAATAGCACAAATAGGAGAAAAATTATTGGAATAAAGCAAGAAAATGAAATAACAATGAAAGTAAATTGTGGAATAAGTGAACTATGTAAAATTCTAGAAGATAAAGGATTTAAAGTTGTAGATAGATTTACAATGAATGATATATTTATGATACCAAATACTTTAAAAAGTAAGATAAAAGAATTAGCTAGTAGAGAGATTCTAAAAGATGCAATACTCATAAGAGATATAGAAAATCAATTTAAAGAAAACAGAAATAAAAAAATTACTTTTAAAAAGAAAGAATTCAACAAAAGTGGTGATATACTAAGTCAATAATCCATTAACTGTGATATTTTTAATATAGATGAGGTTGTGAACCTTTTTCAAGCAATTCATTACTTTAAAATAATGAATATTAAGGAAAGTGATATTGTTTATGGAAAAGAAGATTTTGAAAAAGCCATAAAAGATATAGAGAATGGAGACAATTTAATTGAAGTCGAGACAGTATCAAACAATGACAATATAGATACAATAGGAAAATTAAAAACGCTAATTATAAATTTATAAATTCCTGTTGATACTAGTAATTTTTTTGTAAAAAAGCAGAAATAGAATTAGATAAAATAATAAAAGGATAGATATGTTTATTCAATATAGAAAGCATAAAGGATGATTATTGTTGGCAGCAAAATATAAAAAATATTTGACAAATACAAAAAAAGATGTTATTATATAGTTACGTTAAACAAACAAAACATTCAAAGTTCTGCGAATGTCATTTGTGCTTGTATGTGTATCACAACTACACATACTTTTTTATTATAGTAATTATCCCCCGGCTAAGCCGGGGGATAATTACTTAATTTAATTCTTTGAAAAATTGATAATCAGTACCAGAAGTATTTTTAGCTCTATAAGTATAACCATCATATATTCCATCTAAACCAATATCAATTTTCATATTATAAGAAAATTTTTGGTCTAAATTATTTACAATGTGAATTGTAAAATTCAAAGTAGCGTTAATATCATCAAGATTTACATTAGCTTCTTGTAAAACCTTACCATTAAACGAAATTGATTTTGAACTATCAGAAACAGAATAATTTGTTAATAAGTCTTTGTTTAAATATCCCAGTGAAATAGGATTAGAGCAATCTGTGTAAAAAGTAGGTTCATCATAATTATGATTTTCGTTTTCTTCATTAGTATTAACTATATTAAAATCTATTCTATCATTTTCTGGTTTAGTAATATCTTGGTATTTGCCAAAATTTAAAGGATTTTTATAATTTAATAATTTTTGTCCGTTTTCAGATTTAGTAGTCATTGAAATATTATCAATATATAATTCTTTAACAGTATTTTCATCAGTTAAATCAGAAATAGTTTGAGCATTATCTAAATAAATAGATATATCTGTATATTGTGAAATTGCTACATTGCTTAAAGACTGATTTTCTGAATTGTCAACAGCATTAGCACTATTGTATAATACTATTCTTTGTATACTAAAAATAGGGCTCTTATTTTCTTCTGCAATTTCTTCCATTTGATTTGCATAATTGTTTCTAGAAAAAGCAGTAGAAAACACGAAATTATAATAAAGTAATAATACTACAATTGCTAAAATTATTAAAATAACAAAAGCAAGTTTTACATTTTTAATTTTAAAATTAGAAATTTTCATGTTTTCTCCCTTCCGGTTTTATCTTATGAATCTAATCTATTATATAAAAGTTCCATATAATTATATACTTTTTCATGCCATTCATCATCTGATGCGTATCTTGTATTAACTCCTTCAACTGTTGGACCATTATAATACCAACCAGCAGCAGTTTCACCATCATAAATCTTAGTTCCAGATGGATTTAAGTAATATTTAACTAAAGATTTTGCTACTGTATCAATACATTCTTCATAACTAGTAAAATCTAGTGAAGATTCATATGGAGTTTCATCATAAGAACCATATCCAAATAAATTATATTTATCCTTAGCAATTTGAGAAGTTCCCCAAGCACTTTCATGAATAGCAATTGATGCTAAGAAAATACCATTAATATTGTATTGTTTGTCTGCATTATAGAATGCTTGATAATTATTTTGGAAAATCTTATTTGTATCATTTGGTAATCCTGTAAATATTGTTTTATAATCATTTAAAGTTAAACCGCTTGTCCTATTTAATTCCATACCAATATTAACTTTAAGTAAAATTCTTTGTATTCTATTCTTTTCAACAATATTTGGTGTAGTATAAGCAGAAGTTAAATTAGAAGTTTTAATATAACCTTCAACACCATCAAAAGAAACTTTACACCAATCTTCACTTGGTAATTCTAAAAGTTTTACATCTAAACTCTTTTTAACATCAGCAACAACATTTGCTGTATCCTCTGGAGAATCTTTTAATGTATCAGAATTTACAAGATACATAGTATCTCCAATATGTACTTTATGTTTAGCTAAGAATTCAGAAGTACCACGGTCAATTATCTTAGGTGTAGGTTCAGTTAATGTCTCTTTTGCAAGAATAGTTTCTTCTACAAATGTTCCATTTTCATATGTCTTAACTACAGTAACTCTATCTTTACCAAGAACACCTTCTTGATTTATAACTTCTTCTCCCTTTGGAAGAGTTGGATTGTCATTATAATTTGTTTCAAATTCTACATCTCTATCTTCTGTGACTTGTTCTTTTACTCTATCCATACCTGCATTTTCAGAAATAATATTTTGCATATTTAATCTGTGTCTATTTAGTTCATAATTTGCAACTTCAGTAGAAGAATCAGATTTTGCATAACTTTCTGAAAAAGAAAGGTCTTTTGGAAAAAATAAAGCCATTGAAACTACAAAGATGCTACAACCAATAATTATTTGTGATAATTTTAAATCATTAGATTCCACTTTTCTCTGAGAACGATTTTTTGAAGCAAAAGCACTAGCTTTTTTTAGTTCTTTATTTTTCTTTTTGCTTTGCTTTTTCATTGCCTTTTTGGCTTGCTTATCATATTCTTGCCAAGCATTAGGGCGATTTTGCATAGCTTGAAGCTCTTTAAAAACATCAGACAAATTTCTATTCTCATTATTAAAAGAATTTTTATTATCTAACATAGCTCTACTCTCCTTAAAATAATACATATTTATTATATAATAACAAACGAAATATGTCTACATCTTTTGACAAAAAATATGTAACTAGAAAAAATTACTAGGAGCTTGCAAAATTTGTAAAATAGTATATAATAATATACGTACATAGATTAAATAGAAAGAAGGTGAAAAAATGAACATAGAGAAATTAGAAAATAGTATAGGCTACCATTTTAAAAATAAAGCACTTTTAAAAAAGGCACTAACACATACTTCATATGCATATGAAAATAATTTACAAAGTAATGAAAAACTGGAATTTTTAGGAGATAGTGTATTAGAATTTATATCTAGCAAATATATATATAATAATTATCCCAATTTAAGAGAAGGAGAAATGACTAAAGTTAGAGCAACAGTAGTATGTGAAAAAAGTTTATCAGAAATAGCTAAATTGCATAATTTTAGTGATTTCTTATATCTCGGAAAATCAGAAAGAAAATCTGATGGAGGAAAAAGACCAGCAATATTAGAAGACACAACAGAAGCAGTAATAGCAGCAATATATTTAGATGGAGGGATTGAAGAAGCGGAAAAATTTATAGTAGAAAACCTAAAAGAAAAAATAGAAGAAGCAACAAAACATGTAGGAGATAAAGATTACAAAACTGTTTTACAAGAAAAACTCCAAGTAAATGGAGCAGTAGATATAGAATATAAGATAATAAAAGAGATGGGACCTGACCATGATAAGACATTTGAAGCAGAACTAGAAATAGATGGAAAACATGTTGCTAATGGAATAGGAAAGAGTAAAAAAGCGGCTCAAATGCAAGCAGCTAAAAAAGCTTTAGAAATAATAAAATAGAAAAGAGGTAATCTATGAAAGAACATTACATAATACCAATATTTGTTTCACAACTAACAATGAAAAGTAATAGTATTTTATATAGAAATGATAGTAGTGAACAAAAAACAAGTATTACAAAAGAAAAAGTAAGAGAAATAATAGAAAATTACCTAAAAAATGTAGAAAATGAAGAAGCTAAAGTAGAAATAGTGTTTTGTGGAGGAAGTTTTACATCAATAGAAGAAGAAAAACAAGAAGAATTATTAAACGTGGCATATGAATATATAGAAAATAGAAAAGTAGATAGTATTAGAATTCTAGCAAATGCAGATGAAATAAATAAAGAGATATTAAAGAAACTAAAAAGATATAAAGTAAAAACAATAGAATTAGAAACACCATCTACAAATGATTATATTCTAAAAAGGATAGGAGAAAAATATAATTTACAAGATATAAAAAAGGCATCAAAGATGATAAAATGGAATGGTTTTAGATTGGGTTATCACATGATGGTAGGATTGCCAGAAAGTACTAGAATAGATGAAGTAAATACAGCAAAAGAATTAATAAAATTAAAACCTAAAATGGTAAGAATTTATACTACATTAGTAATAAAAAATACACAGCTAGAAAAAGAATATGAAGAAGGAAAATATAAACCATTATCAATAGTACAAGCTGTTGAGATTTGTAAGGATTTAGTAAGAATGTTTGCTGACAAAAATATTGATATATTAAATGTGGGAATTAGTGCAGAAGATGAAGCGGAACTTAACAAGACAAGTAAAATAATTAGTGGGCCATGTCATCCAGCATTCAGACAATTAGTAGAATCAGCAATGTGGTATGATGCAATTGTAGAAAAAATAAAGAAACTTAATGTAAAAGTAAAAGAAGTAGAAGTAACAGTAAATCCAAAAGATAGTGATAATGTAATAGGTCATAAAAAAGAAAATGTACAAAAGCTAAAAGAATTATATGATGTTGACTTAGTACTTAATCAAAATGAAAAAATAAAACAAGGAAAATCAAAAATAGATATAACAAAAACATATGAGGATTAAGAAAGAAGAAAAATAAAAAGTAAAAAAGCAATAAGAAAAAAGTAAATAAAAATAAGATATTAAATAAATAGAAAATAGAATAAATCACCTATATTTTTAGAATAATAAAATAAAGGTGATTTTTTATGGATTTAATAAATCAGAACAATGAAGAAAGAAATATAAAGATAAGAAGGGTAATCATAGAAATATTAGGTACAATAATAGGCTCATTTATAATGGCTATAGGAGTATCACTTTTTTTACTTCCAAATCAACTATCATCAGGAGGAGTAGCAGGTATTGCAACAATAACTTATTATTTATTTAATATACCAATGGGAACAATGATGGTTTTAATAAATGTGCCTTTGTTTTTGGTATCGATATTTAAAATGGGAAAATATTTTTTTGTGAAATCAATGATTGGAACAGTAACTTTATCTATATTTATAGATTTTTTAGATAAATTTAAAGCATTAACAGAAGATAGATTTTTAGCATGTGTATATGGAGGTATTATTTTAGGTATAGGAACAGCAATTTTATTAAAGGTTAATTCTTCAACAGGTGGTAGTGATTTGGTGAGTTATGTGGCAAAAAAATATAAGCCAACTGTACAAGCTGGAAATATAATTGTAATTATAGATATTGTAATAGTGACTTTAAATATGATATTTTTTAATGAAATAGAAATTGGGCTTTATTCTGCAATTGCAATTTATTTGATGGGTAAAATTATAGATATCCTTTTTGAGGGGATAGATTTTACGAAACTTATGATTATAGTTTCTGATAAAAGTGAAGAAATTTCAAAGGATATTGAAGAGAAAATTGAAAGAGGGGTAACTGGGCTTTATGGTAAAGGAATGTATACTAATACTAAAAAATTGGTGCTTATGTGTGTAGCTCCAAGGAGGGAGGTTGCAAGGATAAAAATGCTTGCAAGAAAGATAGACCCAAGAAGTTTTATTATCATAACAAATTCAAGAGAGGTTGTAGGGCAAGGGTTTGAGAAATGAGACAGAATGGGGACGGTGCTTTTTTGTCTCATTTCTGTAAATTTAAAAATGTGTTTTTAGGGATTTGTAGCAAGTTTTTAGATTTAAAGCTTTGCTTTACCAGCAGTTTTACTACCCTTAATTTCCCTACGTAAAACTGCTTAATCTAAAAACTTGCTGTTTTTTTCTTTTTTAATATTACATTTTTCTTTAAATATTTTAAAGGAGATTGTCTTTAATTTCAGGTAATTTATACTTTTTATTTGTTTAATGATATATTCTTTTATTCTCTTAAGGATTCTTGTTTGAGTATATTTATTTTTTGCTCTCTTCTTGCGTTTGGGATGCTTATATTTTCTCATTATGACCCACGCACTAGCGTTTAGTACTTTAATATATTAATTAATCTTTCTGCCACGTAAATACTGGATATCCTTTATTTATATTATATTCATCTTCTTGAAATTTATTTTCACCATTAATAATATCCATTGGATTAGGCATTTCATCTATGTTTATGGCTACTGCATTTTTATCTTGAGTAACTGTATTTAGATAAAAACAATTATTTATATTGGCATTTCCTGTACTCGTATATCCTATTATACTTGATATTCCAATATCTCCTGAAATATTTCCTAAATTATAACAATTTTTTACATTAACATTTGCATTATTATATCCGATTATTCCTCCTCCATAATTATGTGTTGTAATTGATGCATAGTTAATGCAACTTTTTACTTCGATAACATCATTATAATCTGAATTAATTGACCCAATTATTCCTCCCGTCTTTTGAGATTCATTCTTAATTTCTCCTACGTTATAACAGTTGATTAGATTAGTTTTTTTATCTAAACCACCTGCAATTCCTCCTGCACTTTCTTCATTTGCATTAACACCACCCATATTATAGCAATTTCTTATGTTTCCTTGTTCTATAGTCCCAACAACTCCTCCAACACCTCCTGTTCCTATTATTGTGCCTTTGTTATAAGAATTTGAAATTTTTCCTTTAAAATATCCTGCAATTCCACCGGCATACCATTCATTTCCTGTCAAGTTTCCATAATTTCCACAATTTATTATTGTATTAGAAACATTCTCGAATTGTTTCCAATCAGTTCCATTGCTACTTCCTAATATTCCTCCTCCTCCAATTATAGTCCCATAATTTTTACAATTAGATATTGTATGTTGTCCAGCAATTATTCTTACTATGCCTGCTCCATTTGTATTAGCATAATTTACACAATTACTTATATTCCCTTCAAATCCATATAAATATCCTACTACTCCGGCTCCATTACTTCCTGTTATTTTACTATTTTCTCCTATAGTTATATTTTTTATTGTTCCATCTATTACAAAACTAAATAAGCCATTATATTTATTATCTGTTGAACTTATCTTTAAATTTTTTATTGTATGATTGCAACCATCAAATATTCCTTTAAATGCTTTATTATTCCCTGTTTCTGGATTTTTTTCATCTGTATTTGAATCTATAAATCCTATTGGTTTCCATTCTCCCGATAATGTTATATCACTTGTAAGTAACACTGCCTTTCCCTCATAGCTATTTCCATTATTTACATCATCTCTAAAATTCATTAAACCTTGTTCATCATTTATTTCTATTATATTATCACTGCTTATTACTGTTTTATCATTATTTACATAGTATTTTCTATCATTTATTGTTACTATAAAACTTCCATCACCATTTGCTACTACATCTAATTCTTCACTACTAAAATTTTTTTCTAATTCTTCTTTAAAACTTTTCGCATCTAAAATATCTAAATATTCATTATTTTTTGTTTCACTTCCTATTACTGCTAGTTGTATTCCCTCTAATTCTGATGCTTTCTCAGTTTTCTCTTTGGCATTTTGTGCCTGAGTTAATATTCCATTATCACCTGTTAGCATTGCAATACCTACTCCTGCAAGTATTAGAAGTATCACTATAGTAATAACTAACGCAATAAGTGTAATACCTTTAGTGCTTTTTTCTTTTAATCTTAAATTTAACTTTTGCATGTTTAACATTCCTTTCTTTAGTTTATTTGTTTAAATTCTATCAATGTGGATTATGAAAATAAACATTGCTTTTTATAATACTATTTGCAATGCTTATTTATTTCTGTCTTTGCAATACAATCTATCAGTATAGGAGGTAATGCAAATGGCATTTCAAATAAAACCATATAGAAAAGAAACAGAAAATAAAACAATAAGATTTCCGATACCATTAATAGAACAAATAGAAAAAGCGATAAGGAATAAAGACGTAACGTTTTCAAGATTTGTAATACAGGCTTGTGAATATGCATTAAATAATTTAGAAGATGAAGATAATAAAAATAACATAAAATAAATTTTATAGTCTTAAATGTTATTGAAATATAGCCATAAATATTGTAAAATAAAAATGGTGATAATATGAAAGAGCAAATGTATGAAGTAGAGAATTTAGATTCATTTGAACTAAAAGATATCTTTGATTGTGGGCAATGCTTTAGATGGAATGAACAAGATGATGGAAGCTATACAGGAGTGTTTAAAGGAAATGTTTTAAATGTAAAAAAGCAAGAAAATGGTAAAGAAAGCAGAGTAACATTTAGAGGTATGTGTAATGGAGATATAAAAGAAGTAGTAGAAGATTATTTTGATTTAAATAGAGATTATGGAAAAATAAAAGAAACTTTAAGCAAAATAGACGATAATATGAAAAAAAGTGTTGAATATGGTAAAGGAATAAGAATATTAAATCAAGATTTATGGGAAACAATAATATCTTTTATAATATCAGCAAATAATAATATTCCAAGAATAAAAGGGATAATAGAAAGATTATCTAAAAACTATGGAAAAGAAATAGAATATAATGGAAAAAAATATTATACATTTCCAACAGCAGAAGAATTGAAAGATGTAAGTGTAGAAAAATATAGAGAATTAGGATTAGGTTTTAGAGATATAAGACTTTATGAAACAACTAAGATGATATTAGATGGTGAAGTAAACTTAGATGAATTAAGGGATAATCAAAATACTATAGAAGTAAGAGATAAGTTACTTACACTATCAGGAGTAGGACCAAAAGTTGCAGATTGTATATTATTATTTTCAGACTTAAAAAGATTTGAAGTATTTCCAATAGATGTATGGGTAAGAAGAGTAATGAATGATTTATACATAAAAAATGAAGATGAAACAAAAGTAAATAAAAAACAAATAGAAAAAATAGCAAAAGAAAAATTTGGAAACTTAGCAGGATTAGCACAACAATATCTATTTTATTGGAGAAGAGAAGCTTAAATTTCTATTAAGTTATATATCTTAAAGATAAATGATTTTTATTTTCATTTATCTTTATTTGTTGGAAAAAATTTTAAAAGTGCTTGCAAAATAAATAAAATTATGGTAACATATTTTAAAATCAATTTTAAATTTTGTTGCATTCAAATGATTTTAAATCTAGTTTGAGTTCTCATATAATTTTATTCAAAATAATAATAATATATTTTTAAGTTCTATTTTTCTAAAAAAACAGTTTTCATTAAAAATATTTTTAAAATCTAGGACTTTTATTAATTTTTTGTTGTTTGTTATTTAAAATTATAATTTTGTTTTATATTTATAATCTGATTTTTAATAGTTTCATTATTTATTTTATTTTGTATCTGAAATAAAAAAATTCCACAAAAGGTTAAAGAAAAAAATAGAAAAAGACAAATTAATTAACAAAGCAAAGAGGAGGAAAAAATGAAAGAAGAAACAGAAATTTTAGAATTTAAGACATCAACAGCTGAATTACCAGCAGCATTAAATTCAATAGTAGCAATATTAAATAAACATAGAGGAGGAACTTTATATTTTGGAATAAAAAATAATGGTAAAATTGTAGGACAACAAATGGGAGAAAGCACTATAAGAGATGTAACTAGGGCAATATCAGAAAATATAGAGCCCAAAATATATCCTAATGTACAAAAGGTTAGTATAGATGGAAAAGAATGTATAAGAGTCGAATTTAAAGGGGAAGAAATTCCGTATTTATCTTATGGTAGGGCATATATGAGAGTTGGAGATGAAGATAGACAGTTATCACAAAAGGAAATTAAAAATTTAATTATGAAATCAAGTGATTTTGATACGAGATGGGAGAATGAAATCACAGAATATAGTTATGAAGAAGTAAATGAGGAATTATTAAAAAAATGTATAAAGCAGGGTAATGAAAGTAAAAGAATTAATTATGAGTATACTAGTAAAAGGGATATATTAAATAGATTAGGTTTAATTAATAAAGAAGGAAAATTATTAAATGCTGGAAATGCTTTGTTTGGGAAAAATGCTAAAATAGTTTTAAAAATGGCAATGTTTGCTACCAATACGAATTTAACTTTTCTAGATATCTCAAGGAAAGAAGGAAATATATTAGAACTTAGTAGCATAGGAGAAACTTATGTAAAAGAGCATATAAATTGGACTGTCAATTTTGAAACAGGAAAATTAGAAAGGATGGAAATTCCAGAGATACCAATAGCATCTATTCGTGAAGCTGTAATGAATTCGTTATGTCATAAATCTATGATAAGTAATCAAGATGTGGAAATAACAATATATAAAAATAGAGTTGAAATATATAATCCGGGACAATTTCCAGAAGACTACACGCCAGAAGATTACATAGAAGGAAAAGGAAAATCAATTTTAAGGAATAAATTAATAGGACAAACATTATTTTTATGTCATGAAGTAGAAACATTTGGAACTGGAATAAGGAGAATATTTGAAGAATGCAAGAAAAATAATGTAAAAGTAGAGTTTAGAATGGATAAATTAGGATTTACAGTAATATTTTATAGAAAAACTAATGAAGAACTTGAAGATGTTGCAACAAACGTGCTAAAAGAAGATAAAACAATTAATATTATAAATGGCACTGTAAATGGCACTGTAAGTGGCACTGTAAAAGATAGTGAAAATATAATAATAAATATATTAAAATTAAATCCTAATATTACACAAAATCAAATAACAAAACAAACATCAATACCGCTAAGAACAGTAAAGAGAACAATGAAACAATTAAAAGATAAAAAAATAATAGAAAGAGTAGGTTCTGATAAAAAAGGATATTGGAAAGTAAATTGTTGAACAATTGGGGAAGTTTCTTATTGGACATTTTGCCCAATAAGGGATACATTTAAAAAAGATAGGTGAATTTTAAAATCACTTATCTTTATTTTTTGCTATTTTCCTTATATGTTCTCCTATTTCTTCATTACTTAAATTTAAAGCAACTACCATTTTTGCATAATTATCTACTTTAGGAATAGTTTTATCGTTTTCTATTCTAAAAATAGTTTTTCTATCTAAACCAGTTATTTCTGACAATTTTTCTTGTGTAATTTTTGCTCGCTTTCTATATTCTTGTAACATAAATTCACCCTCAATAAATAAACTATACTTAATTTTATAATAAATTATTTTATTAGTCATTGACATATATGCCCCATTTTGCTACAATTTATCTTGAAAGGGGCATATGTGCCTCAAAATATAGGAGGAAGAAATGAAAAGAACAAATGAAAAAGGAATTACACTAATAGCTTTAGTATTAACTATTATAGTTTTACTTATTTTGGCAGGAGTATCAATTTCAATGCTAACAGGTGATAACGGAATACTAGGACAAGCAAATAATGCAAAAGAACAAACAGAGATATCATCAGAAAAAGAGGCAATACAACTAACAATGATAAATAAAGAAGTAAGTAATAATAGTAAATATGAAATAGGAAGAAAATTGTATAAAAAGACGTTAGAAAATAGTAATATATGGGATGTAATAGTAATAAATGAAACACAGGAAAAATATGATGATGGATGGAGATATATATCAAAGGAAACAGAAGTAGAAAATTATGGAAAGACAAAATATAATTGGTTAGTAAATGAAGATACAGGGGAGATAATACAATTAGAAGAAGGAAAATATACAGAGTTATCATATAAAGATGAGTTAGCAGTAACAGAAGGATTAGTATTTAATGTGGATTCAAATAATATGGATAATAGCGATTTAACAACATGGGGAGAAGGAGTATCACTTCATGGATTTGAGGATAATACAGAAGAGATAACAAATAAAGGATTAAATTTTGATGGAGTAGATGATTATGTAGAATTTAAATCAACAGCAGATTATAGTAAAGGATTTACTTTATCTTTTTATGGAATAAATTATAATGAAGGAGCTTTTTTAACTAAACAGAATGGAGTAGATGCAAGATATTCATGTAGATTCTATTTATCTAAAAATCAATTTAAATTTAATACTTCAAAAAATAATGCTGATTCAAAATGGTCTGGAGATGATTCTATTGGTAATAATGGATTCCTAGGTATACCGTGTTCATATTCTTTAGGAGATAAAGCGTATTTTGATTTAACATTTGATGCAGAAAAAAATGAATTTAAACTATATAAAGATAGTAAATTAGTGGATTCAGATAAAGTAAATCCTGATTATTGGCATGGAGAAAATGGTGGACAACAAATAATGGAAGAGGATTCTATCTATTGTTATTTAGGGCGTTATTTTGGAAATGATGCAAACGATGAAAATATGGGATGGCATTTTACAAAAATAACAATATATAGCTTAAGGTTATATAACAGACCATTAAATGAAAATGAATTAAAAAATAATTATGATAAAACAATAGCAGCACATTTTTTAGAATAATGATTTAAATATTACAATAATTATTGTAAAATCAAATAGCAAGTTTTTCTTGCTATTTTTTGCTTTCTGTTATAAAATCTAAAAAAGAAAACAGAGAAAAGGATGTGTCCTAAAATGGACAAAATGTCGCATCAGAAACGTCCCCAATGGGACATAATTGGACATAGGAGGTAAGTATGGGGTTAAGACTTATTTATGGAAAAGCAGGAAGTGGAAAGAGTAATTATTGTTTTTCTGAAGTAGCTAGATTAATTGAAAAAGAAAATGAAAAGAAGATATATATAATAACACCAGAACAATTTTCATTTACTGCCGAAAAGAAACTTATGGACGAAATGGAAAAGTTGGGAATTAGTGCAGCTATTTCAGCAGAAGTAATAACTTTAAGCAGAATGGCTTATCGTGTTATGGGAGAAATTGGGGGATTAAATAAAACAAATTTATCTAAATGTGGAAAGGCAATGTTAATTTATTCAATACTTAGTAACAATAAGAAGAATTTAAAATTTTTAGGAAAAAGCGATGAAAATATCGATTTAAGTATGAGAGCAATTACTGAATTTAAAAAACATGGTGTTTCTACTTTAGATTTAACAAATGAAATAGAAAAAACAGATGATATATATTTAAAAACTAAATTACAAGATATGGTATGTATATATGATAACTTTGAAGAAAAAATAGCAAATAATTATATTGAAGAAACTGACTTATTAGACATATTAGCCCAAAATTTAGATAAAGTAGATTTAGTAAAAAATAGTATTATATTTATTGATGAATTTGCAGGGTTTACTTACCAAGAATATGAAGTAATTAAACAAATGATATCTTTAGCAAAAGAAGTAAATATAACAATATGTACTGATAATTTAGAATTAAACACAAATCCAGATACAGATATATATTATGCAAACAAAGTAACTGTAAAAAAACTATTTAAACTTGTAAAAGAAAATAATTTAAAATTAGAAGAGCCAATTGAGTTAAATACATGTTGTAGATTTAAAACAGAAGAATTAATACACTTAAGTAACAATTTATATAATGTAAAATCCACAAAGTATGAAAAAAATGTGGATAACTTAAAGTTATTTTTAGCTAAAAATGAATATAGTGAAATAGAAGAAGTAGCTAAGAGAGTTCAGAAATTAGTTAGTAAAAATAATTTACGTTATAGAGATATTTCTATAATAACAAAAAATATAGAAAACTATGCACCATTAGTTAGAGCAATTTTTAGACAATATGATATACCAGTTTTTATAGATGAAAAGAGAGATTTAAACCAAAATATAATAGTACAATATGTACTTTCAATATTAAGTGTATTAAATAGGAATTTTGCAAGTGAAGATGTATTTAGTTATATAAAATTAGGCTTTTTAGATATTGAAAAAGAAGAAATTTTTAAATTAGAAAATTATTGTAATAAATGGGGAATAACTCTAAGTAAATGGAAAAAAGATTTTATATATGAATTAGATAATGAAAATAAGAAAAATGAAGTACAAAGATTAAATGAAATAAGAAAAGAAATAATAAATCCTCTAATAAAATTACAAGAAAAAATAAAAGAAGGAAAAACTGCAGAGAATATAACAAAACTATTATATCAATTTTTGATTTCTCAAAATATAGAAGAAAAAGTAACTGAAAAAATAAAAGATTTGGAATTTAATAATAAAATAGAACTAGCAAAAGAGTATAAAGAGAGTTATCAAATAATATTAGATGTTTTAGATGAAATTGTATTAATTTTTAAAGATGATAAAATGACAATTGATAAATATGAAAAAATATTAAAAATAGGTTTAAAAAATAGTGGACTAGGTAAAATACCAGGAACACAAGACCAAATAATTTTAGGAGATGTTGATAGGTCAAGAAGTCATAAAGTAGATGCTGTATTCATAATAGGATTAAATGATGGAAGTTTCCCAAGTAATAATAAAGATGAAGGTTTTTTAAGTGATAATGATAGAGAAGTATTAAAAGAAGACGGAATAGAACTTGCAAAAACAACTTTAGAACAATTATATGATGATAAATTTAATATATATAAAGCTTTCACAACAGCTGAAAAACAATTATATTTGTCATATTCATCATCAGATAAAGATGGAAAATCACAAAGACCATCAATATTAATTGCACAAATAAAAAAGATGTTTCCAAATTTAAAAGAAGAAAGCGATGTAGTAAGTAAAAGATATGAGATAGTAAATAAAGAAGTAACATACCAAGAGTTAATAGAAAATATATCAAAACTAAAAAAGAAAGAAAAAATAGAAGATATTTGGTATGAAATATATAATTACTATAAAAGTCAAGAAGGTTGGAATGAAGAATTAAGTAAAGATTTAGAGGCTATAAATTATAGTAATTTACCAACAGACATAAAAAAGGAAAACATAGATAAACTATATGGAAACACATTAAAAACTAGTGTTTCAAGATTAGAGCAATATAGAAGATGTCCATTTTCATACTATTTACAATATGGACTAAAACTAAAAGAAAAAGAAACATTAAAAATACAAAGTATGGATACAGGTTCATTCATGCATGAAACAATAGATAATTTCTTTGATTATGTAAGAGAAGAAGGATTAGAATTATCAGAAATTAATGATGAAAAAATATTTGAAATTGTATCAAATATAGTAGAAGAAAACTTGAAATCATCAAGAAACATGATATTTACAGCAACAACAAAATATAAAATTTTAGTAAGAAGACTAAAAAAAATAATATCAAAAGCTTTAAAATATATAATAGAAACAATAATTTATAGTGATTTTTCAATAGAAGGAACAGAAGTAGAATTTAGTGAAAAAGGAAAATATAAACCAATAATATTAAACTTAGAAAATGGTAAAAAAGTAGAGATAACAGGAAAAATAGATAGAATAGATACAGCAACTAAAGATGAAGGTAAATATTTAAGAATTATAGATTATAAATCATCTGCAAAAGATATTGATTTAAATGAAGTATATGCAGGGCTTCAAATTCAACTTTTAACATATACAGATGCAATATGTAGGCAAGAAGATATAATACCTGCAGGAATATTTTATTTCTCATTATTAGAGCAAATGGCAAATAAAAGAATAGAAGAAGATAAAATAGAAGAAGAAATAAGAAAGAAATTTAAAATGAAAGGTTTAATAATTGCAGATGTAAAAATAATAAAAATGAATGATAATACTTTAAATGTAGGAACGTCTAAGATAGTACCAGCAGGAATAACAACATCAGGAGAAATAAATAAAAAAGATACAAAAGGAGTAAAGCAAGAAGAATTTAAGATTTTACAAGATTATATTTATAAAACAATAAAAGATATATCAAAAGAAATATTAAGTGGGAAAATAGACTTAAAACCATTTAATAAAAAAGGAAAAACTCCATGTGAATATTGTGTATATAAATCTATATGTGGATTTAATACACATTTAGAAGGAAATAAATACAATTATATAGACCAAAAATCAAAAGATGACATTTTAATAAAAATGAAAAATGAGACAAATGGGGACGGAGCTTTTTTGTCTCAATAAAAGGGTGGTAAAATGGATTTATCAAATGAAAATATTGTTCATGTAAAAAAAGGAAATATAGAATATTTACAATTTAAAAAATTATTAGATTATGGAATATTAAACGCATATACAATTGGTAAAAATATAGGATTTAAAGCAAATGATGCAAGTGGAAACATAATAAAAGAAAAAGAAGAAAAAGTAATAAAAGATTATGAAAAAGTATGTAATGCTTTAGGAGAAAATTACAACAAAATAGTAAAACCTATACAAAAACATACTGATAATATAC
The DNA here is from genome assembly GCA_944387565.1 of uncultured Clostridia bacterium. Lineage (GTDB taxonomy): Bacteria > Bacillota > Clostridia > TANB77 > CAG-508 > CAG-269. The sequence goes on from CALXFJ010000003.1 coordinate 29,680, forward strand.
AAATAATAGAAAACAAAATAAATGCAGATATGCCAGATATTAATTGTAAAGAATATAATAATATTGATGGTTTAATTACAAATAAAAAAGATATAATATTAGCAACAACAAGTGCGGATTGTATTACATTATTATTCTTTGACCCTGTAAAAAGAGTAATAGCAAATGTACATTCAGGATGGAAAGGAACTCTTCAAAGAATATCTATAAAAGCAGTGGAAAAAATGGCGGAAAAATATGGCTCTGAATATTACGATATTATATGTTGTATATGTCCATCAATTAGAAGATGCCATTTTGAAGTAAAAGAGGATGTAGAAAAATTATTTGAAGAAGAGTTTAAAGATTTAAATTTAGAAGAAATAATAATAAATAAAGAACCAAATAAATCTTGGTACATTGATACTGTATTAATAAACAAAATAATATTGGAAAGAAAAGGGTTAAAACAAGAAAATATAATAGATAGTAATATTTGCACAGTATGTAATAAAGATTTAATGCATTCATATAGAGCAGAAAAAGAATTATATAATGTAAATACTGCATTAATAGAAATTAAGGAGTAAGATATGATAATTCCAGATAAACTAAAAAAAGGAGATACAATAGGTGTTGTAGCTCCATCAAATCCAATTATAGGTGAAAATGTAGAAGAAATAATGATGGCAAAGAAAATAGTTGAAAATGATGGATTTAAAGTAAAGTTTTCTAAAAATTTGTTTTCAAATACTAATTTATATAGTAGCTCAGCAAAAGAAAAAGCAAAAGACATAAATGATATGTTTAAAGACAAAGATGTAAAAATGATATGGTGTGCTAAAGGTGGAGAAAATTCAAATACTACATTTGAGTATTTAGACTTTGATGTTATTAAAAATAACCCCAAAATAATATGTGGTTATAGTGATATTACGTCTTTAACAAATATAATAACTGAAGAAACGGGCTTAGTTACATTTAGTAGTACTAATTTTAAAACAATAGCAACTGATGAAACAGATTTTAGTTATAGACAAGCATTAAAAAGATTTTGTGATGGGAGTTTAGAAATAGACTTACCAAAAGGTGAAAAATATAATACAATAAAGGAAGGTAAAGCTACAGGAACTTTAATTGGAGGAAATCTTAGTTTAGTAAGAGGATTAGTATCTGGAAAATATAGTATAGATTTTAGTGATAAGATATTGTTTTTAGAAGAATTAGGATTTGAAACAGGACCAGCTTTAGTAAGTAATTATTTATATTATATGAAACAAAATGGAGTTTTTTGTAAGATAAAAGGAATATGGCTTGGTAGCTATGAACATGAGAGCAATATTACACTTGAAAAAATATTATTAGATACTTTAGATAATGAATATGATTTTCCTATTGTAAAGACAAATAATTTTGGACATATTGAAAATAAAATAGCAATACCAATAGGAATAAAAGTACAAATAGATACAACCAAAGAAGAAAAAATAAAATTTTTAGAAAATTGTGTAAAATAAATGATAAAGAAGGAGAAATAAATGTACGACAATTGGGAGGATTTAGAAAAGTCAATTGAAGGTTGTAATAAATGTAAATTGTATAAAACAAGACAAAATATAGTATTTGGAACAGGTAATAAAAATGCTACATTAATGTTTATAGGAGAAGGACCAGGGGCAGACGAGGATAGACTTCGGAGAGCCTTTTGTTGGACGAGCAGGTAAATTAATGGATATGGCATTTCAAGCTCTTGGAATAAAAAGAGAAGAAGTCTATATTGCAAATATTGTAAAATGTAGACCACCTGGAAATAGAAATCCAGAAGAAGATGAATGCGAAGCATGTATGAATTATTTAAGAAATCAAGTAATATTGGTAAAACCTAAAATTATAGTACTTCTTCGGAAGTGTAGCATTAAAACATATTTTAGGCAAAGAATATGGAATAACACAATCTAGAGGAAAGTGGATAGAAAAAAAAGGGATAAAATATATGCCAACATGGCACCCTGCAGCATTACTTAGAGACGAAACTAAAAAGATAGATTTTGTTAAAGATTTACAACTTGTAATAGATGAGTTAAACAGGTAAGTCAGGTAGATTGACTAGAAGTTAAACATATTATAAAATTTAAAAGAAAAAATATAATAGAGGGATAAAGATGGAGAATATAAAAGAAAAAATCAATTATTGTTTACACTGTAAAGTAAAACCATGTTCACAAAAAGGATGTCCACTTCATAATGATATACCAGAATTTATATTAGCACTAAAGGAGGAAAATTATAGAAAAGCATATGAAATTTTATGCAATACTACAGTACTTCCAGGAGTATGTGGAAGAATATGTCCACATCAAAAGCAATGTCAAGGGGCTTGTGTAAGAGGGATAAAAGGAGAACCAGTATCAATTGGAGAATTAGAAACATATGCTTTTGATAAAGCAATGGAAAATAATTATACTTTAAAAGAAATGTTAAAAGGCAAAATAAAGAAATCTAATAAGAAAGTAGCAATTATTGGAGGAGGACCTTCAGGTTTAACTGCAGCAGCATTTTTAGCAAAAGAAGGAATACAAGTTACAATATATGAAAAATATAATTATTTAGGGGGACTCTTAGTTCATGGTATACCAGAATTTAGGTTAAATAAAAAAATTGTAGAAAAAACAGTAAAAAATATTCTAGATTTAGGTATAGAGGTTAAATATAATAAAGAATTAGGAAAAGATTTTGAATTAAAAGACTTAGAAGGAAAATATGATGCTATATTTTTAAGCTTTGGAGCAAATTGCTCTTCAAAAATGGGCGTAGAAGGAGAAAACTTAGAAGGTGTTTATGGAGGAAATGAATTATTAGAATATAATATGCATCCAAACTATGAAGGAAAAACAGTAATAGTTGTAGGTGGAGGAAATGTGGCAATGGACTGTGCAAGAACTGTTAAAAGGTTAGGAGCAAAAGAAGTAAAAGTAGTTTATAGAAGAGCAAGAGAACAGATGCCAGCAGAAGACAAAGAAGTGGAAGATGCAATAAATGAAAAAATAGAATTTTTATTTCAAAATAATATAGTAAAAATCATAGGAAATGAAAAAGTAGAAAAAGTAGAATTGATAAAAACCAAATTAATACAAAAAGAAGGAGAAACAAGACTAGTTCCAGTAAATATTGAAAATAGCAATCACATTATAGATGCAGATTATGTTATAATGGCATTAGGAGCACATCCAGAAAATTTTGTAAATAAATTAGGCTTAAATCTAAATAAATGGGGAAATATAGAAGTTAATGAAAATTATCAAACTTCTAGACCTAAAATATATGCTGGAGGAGATTTAGCAGGTGTGAGAGGAACTGTTGCATGGGCGGCTTATTCTGGCAGAGAAGCAGCAAAAAAAATAATGGAAAACATATAAAAAAGAAGCAAAATTGCTTCTTTTTAACTATTTATATCATTTTCTTCATTTGTAGAGTTACCTAAAATCAATTTTTTAATTGCTTTAAATATTGAAATAAAAATATTTTCTTTTTTGGTAATAACCCTTATTGCTGTTTCTATTTCACCATTTTCAATACTATTATATTTATCTTCTAATTGCATCATTTTATTTACATAATAATCATTAAAAAATGTGTATCCTTCCATGCATCCTAAGTAATCTTTAAATGAATATAATTTTCTTCTATATTTTTCTACTTCTTCCAAATTAGTAATTGAATCAAATGATTTATCAAAATAGCTAGAAATAATTAAGTTCTGAGTTCTCATAAAGGTTAAAGAAATTTCTCTTTTTAACTCATCTATTTTCTGTAACATTCCATCAACTTTTTTATTTCTATCATCAATATTAGCGATTCTATTATTTAATTTTATAATTTCTTCTTCATTATTAATTATTTCGTCAAATGCATTTTGTATTGCCATAAAATTTTTTGGAGATGTAAGAGAAGAAAATTTTATTTTGAAATTATCATTACTATTTAAAGTACTTTCAAATAATATATCTTCACCTACAATATAAGCCATTTGGTTAGCAAGGCAACATTCTAGTGGGTAGTAAGAAGGACTATTTGTTTCAAAACTAATTCCGAAATATTTTACATACTCTTTTGGAATACCATTTATTTTAGATGCCATAAGTTGCACAGCTGCTTCATTTAATCCTAAACCATATATTTTAAATTCTGTATAGTCACAAAGTCCCATACGAATTAAATAATTTCTTTTATCTTTTACTTCTTGTAAATAATGAATACATTCGTGAATTGCAAATTCTTCTAGATCTTCATCAGGAATATGTTCATTAAAATATATTGAAGTATTCTTATAAAAATAATTAGCCTCTGCCATACCTTCAGGCATTTTGGCTCTATACATACCTAATCTAGATAATTTAATGAATAATTCATTTTGGTTTAAATTGAAATTTGGAAAAGTTTCGCATAGTTTTATGGAAACGTTTCTTGCAATTGAATTAATTCTTAAAGTATCTAATTTACTTATCACTTCAATTCCATCTTTTCTTAAATCAGATTCAACACTCATATTTATATATTACTCCTTATGACATTTATATCAATATTATACTATAAATAAAGTCGAAAAACATGTCAAGTTTGTTAAATATTAATTACAGTTTAATTACAATTACAAAAAAATAGTTAGCAAAAGCTAGGAATAATGAGGAATCGACATTATTCGACATGATATATAAATAAATTTTTCTTGACAAGTAAATAAAAATAGAATATAATTTCTTTACACTAAATTTTAAGAAAGGAGGTAAAGAAATGAACAGTGATTTAGAAATAAAAAATCTTTTACTTAAAATATACGAAGGACAAGTAAGAATAGAAAAAAGATTAGATAGACTTGAAGAAAAAGTAGTGGAAATTGAAGAAAAAGTAGAAGGACTTGAAGAAAAAGTAGTGGGACTTGAAGAAAAAGTAGTGGGACTTGAAGAAAAAGTAGTGGGACTTGAAGAAAAAGTAGAAGGACTTGAAGAAAAAGTAGTAAGGCTTGAAGAAAAAGTAGTGGGACTTGAAGAAAAAATGAATAATATGCAAAAAGAAATAATTGATATCAAGGAAAGATTAGGAAGACTTGAAAATATAGTGACAGTAATGAAACAAGAACATGGAGATAAATTAGATGCATTATTTGATGCATTTAAAATGCAAAATGAGAAATTATTTCTATTCGAAGAAAGACTAGAAAAAGACGAAAGAAAAATAGAAAGAAACGAGAATCAAATCTATAATTTAAGTTTAGAAATCAAAAGTTCTTAAAAAGCCTATTAGAACTTTGAAATAATCTAATAGGCTTAAAATTTATTTATTTCACAACAATATTATAAATCTTATTTTTTACATAAATTTCTTTAATTATTGTTTTACCATCTAATTTTGAATCAACAGCATCATGAACTTTTTCTTTTACAGAAGATTCATCTTCATCTAAATTAATTTGAATAGTAGCTTTTAGCTTTCCATTAAATTGAATAGGTAAAGTGATTTCATCTGCAATTGTTTTTGACTCATCATATTTTGGCCATTCCTTATAAGCTAAATCTTCTTTACCACCTAAAACTGTATGCCAAAGTTCTTCAGTAATGTGTGGTGCAAAAGGATTTAAAAGTTGTAAAAATGTTTCAAATTCAGCTTTGTTAATAATTTTTTCTTTATAAAATTCATTTACCATTGACATGAAGGTAGAAACACAAGTATTAAATTTCATATCTTCAATATCAGCAGAGATTTTCTTTATTGCCCTATGCATCATTTTTTCAAATTTTGGAGAATATTCATTTCCATCTACTAATAAAGTTTGTAAATTCCAAACTCTATCTAAGAATTTAGAACATCCTCTAATGCTTTCCATAGACCAAGGAGCTGTTTGATCAAAAGGTCCCATAAACATTTCATAAACTCTAAAACTATCAGCTCCAAATTCATCAACAACATCATCTGGGTTAACAACATTTCCCTTAGATTTAGACATTTTCTCTCCATTACTTCCTAAAATCATACCATGAGAAGTTCTCTTTTGATATGGTTCTTTAGTAGGAACAACGCCGATATCATATAAGAATTTATGCCAAAATCTTGAATATAATAAGTGCAATGTAGTATGTTCCATTCCACCATTATACCAATCAACTGGTGACCAGTATTTTAATGCTTCTTCTGAAGCTAAAGCTTTATCATTGTGTGGGTCCATATATCTTAAATAATACCAAGATGAACCAGCCCATTGAGGCATAGTATCTGTTTCTCTTTTTGCAGGACCTCCACAGTGAGGGCAAGTAGTATTTACCCAATCAGTATGTTTAGCAAGAGGAGATTCACCATTTTCACCAGGTTCATAATCTTTAATATCTGGTAATTTTAAAGGTAATTCATCTTCTGAAATTGGAACCCATCCACATTTATCGCAATGAACCATAGGTATTGGTTCACCCCAATAACGTTGTCTTGAAAATACCCAATCACGAAGTTTATAATTTACTTGTTTTTCACCAATGTGATTATCTTCTAGGTATTCAATTACTTTTTTCTTAGCATCTTTTACAGATAAACCATTTAAGAATCCAGAATTAATTAAAATACCAGTTTCAACATCTGTAAAAGCTTCATTTTCTATATCACATTTAACATTTTCATCATTAGACTTAATAACTTGAATAATTGGTAAATCAAACTTCTTTGCAAAATCATGGTCACGTGTATCATGAGCAGGAACAGCCATAATAGCTCCTGTTCCATAAGTAATTAAAACATAATCAGAAATCCAAATAGGAATTTCTTTACCTGTTAATGGATTTATTGCCTTAATTCCTTTAATTTCACAACCTGTTTTTTCTTTATTTAATTCAGACCTTTCAAAATCTGATTTTAAAGCAGCTTGTTTTTTATAATTTTGTACTTCATCCATATTTGTAATTTTATCAGCTAATTTATCAATAATGTGATGTTCAGGAGCAACAACCATATAAGTTGCACCAAATAATGTATCAGGTCTTGTAGTATAAACTGTTAAAGATTCAGAAGAATCAGCTATTTTGAAAGTAACTTCAGCCCCTTCACTACGACCAATCCAATTTATTTGTTGAGCTTTGATTTTGTCTAGAAAATCAATATCTTTTAAATCATCTATTAATCTTTGAGCATATTTAGTTATCCTTAACATCCATTGACTTTTCTCTTTTTGAACAACTGGACTACCACATCTTTCACAAACACCATTTACAACTTCCTCATTTGCAAGCCCCACCTTACAACCTGTACAAAAGTTAATAGGCATAGTTGCTTTGTATGCTAGACCATGTTTATATAATTGGATAAAAATCCATTGAGTCCATTTATAATAATCAGGGTCTGTTGTATTAATTTCTCTTGACCAATCAAAAGAAAAACCAAGTGATTTTAGTTGCTTCCTAAAATGATTAATATTTTTTTCAGTTGTTATTTTTGGATGAATGTGATTTTTTATTGCATAATTTTCAGCAGGTAAACCAAATGCATCAAAACCTATAGGGAATAACACGTTATATCCTTGCATTCTTCTTTCCCTTGCAATAATATCCATTGCAGTATAACTTCTTGGATGACCAACGTGAAGACCTTGACCTGATGGATAAGGGAATTCTATTAAGCCATACCATTTTTTCATAGAATAATCATCTTTAGCATTAAATGTACCTTCTTTATACCATTTTTCTTGCCATTTTTTTTCAATCTCTTTAAAATTATAAGCCATAAAAAAAGCCCCTTTCTGCTTTATTTTTCTTGTATTATATAACAAAAATACCAGTAAATCAAGGAAAAACCAAAAGGAATTAAATAAAAGTCATTTTGCTTGCCAAAAAAAACAAAAAATGTTAGAATTTGCAAGTAGAGGTGTAAAAAATGATAGATATAAAAAAAGCAAAAAATGCATTCAAAGAATATGTAAAAAATTATGATATAACAAATAAAAAAATACAATTAAAAATTGCACATATAGAAAGAACAGCAGAGATTTCAAGGAAAATAGCAGAAGGTTTAAAACTAGAAGAAGAGAAAGTAAAACTTGCAAAATTAATAGGATTGTTGCATGATATAGGAAGATTTGAACAAGTAAGAAAATACAATACATTTGTAGACCATTTAAGTGAAAATCATGCACAAATTGGAGTAGATGTTTTATTTAGAAGTGGTAAAATAAGAGATTTTATAAAAGATGATAAATATGATAAAATAATTGAACTTGCTATAATTAATCATAATAAGGATAAAAAAGATTTACCCCAAAATTTAAGTAAGGATGAAGAATTGTTTGTAAAATTAATAAGAGATAGTGATAAAACAGATATACTTTATATATTAACATTTGAAAATGAAAAAACAGTTTGGGATTCTGATAATTTAGAAGAAGAAAAATTTACCGAAGAAATATATAACGAATTTATGAATGATAGAGCAATAAAATATTCAAATATGAAAACACATGCAGATAGATTGATAGCAAATTTTGCGTATGTATTTGATTTTAACTATGATTTTGCTTTAAATTATGTATATGAAAAAGGTTATTTTGATAGTATTTATAAAAGGTTTAATTTTAAAGATGAACAAACTAAAAAATGGTTTAATGAAATATATCAAGAAACAATTAGATATATAAAAGAAAGATTGAAAAAATAAAAAGGAAAAAACATATGATAGATATAGAAAAATGCAAAGAAGAATTTATAAATTATGTAAAAAAATATGATTTAGAAAAAGACGGAATAAAAAGAAAATATGAACATTCTTTAAGAGTAATGGAAGATTCTAAAAAGCTTGCAAAACTTCTAAATTTAAACGATGAAGAAGTAGAAATTGCAACTTTAATAGGATTATTACATGATATAGGAAGATTTGATGAATATAGTATAAAAAAAGATAATAATTTTGACCATGGAGACCATGGAGTAGAAATTTTGAAAAAAGATAATTATATTTTAAATTACATAGATAATGAAAAATATATAGAAATAATTTTAAAATCAATAAAAAACCATGATAAGTTAGAAATAGAAAAAGATTTAGATGAAAAAAACTTAATGTTTTGTAAACTTATAAGAGATAGTGATAAAATAGATATACTATATGAAGGAGAATATATCTATTGGAATAAAAAAGAAGAAAAAGAAAATGTAGAGAATACAAAATTTAGTAAATATATGGAAAAAGAATTTGTAAAACAAAAACCAATTAAACGATTAAGCAGTATAAAAAATGATACAATAGATGGTCTATTTATGCTTTTATCTTATGTGTATGATATAAACTTTAAAGAAACTTTAAAGATAATAGAAAAAGAAAATTATATAAACAAAATCTTAGATAGATTTAATTTCAGAGATGAAATAACAAAAGAACAAGTAAATAAATTTAAAGATATTTTAAATAAGTATATAAAAGGATGATAAAATTGGGCAAAAAATTATTAATAACAGAAAAGCCATCAGTTGCAATGGAATTTGCAAAAGCATTAAAAATAACGACTAAAAGAAAAGATGGATATTTAGAATCAGATAATTGGATTATAACATGGTGTGTAGGTCATTTGGTAACAATGAGTTATCCAGAGAAGTATGATGAAAAATTAAAATATTGGAGATTAGATACATTACCATTTATACCAGAAGAATGGAAATATGAAATAATACCACAAGTTGCAAAACAATTTAATATTGTAAAAAGTTTGCTTCAAAGAGAAGATGTAGAAGAAATATATAATGCGGGAGACTCTGGAAGAGAAGGAGAATATATACAAAGATTAGTTTTTATGATGGCAAAACCAAATCCAAAAGCCAAAATAAAAAGAGTATGGATAGATTCTCAAACAGAGGAAGAAATATTAAGAGGAATAAAAGAAGCAAAAGATTCATCAGAATATGATAGTTTGTCAGATAGTGCATATTTAAGAGCAAAAGAGGATTATTTAATAGGAATTAACTTTTCAAGATTATTATCAATAATTTATGGAAGAAGTCTAGCAAATAAAATAAATGAGGATAGAGCATCTATTTCAGTTGGAAGAGTTATGACATGTGTTTTAGGAATGGTAGTTTCAAGAGAAAGAGAAATAAGAAATTTTAAAAAGACTAAATATTATAAAATAATAGGTGTATTTGGAAATAAAGATTCAAATTTTAGAGCTGAATGGAAAGTAAATGAAAAGTCTAAAATGTTTGAATCACCTAAATTATACAATGAAACAGGTTTTAAAAAGGAAAATGATGCAAAAGAATTTATTGCATTTTTAAGTGGAAAAGAAGCAATTATAACTGAATTAAAAAAATCAAAACAAAAAGAAAATGCACCACTTTTATTTAATTTAGCAGAAATACAAAATGAGTGTACAAAAAGATTTAAAATAAAACCAGATGAAACATTGGAAGTAATTCAAAATTTATATGAAAAAAAATTAGTAACATACCCAAGAACAGATGCAAGAGTGTTATCAACGGCAGTAAGCAAAGAAATTGCTAAAAACTTAAATGGGATAGCAAGAGGATATAAAGATGAGGAAGTACAAGGCTTTATAAAGAAAATGGTAGATGAAAAATACTCCACAAATCTTGCAAAAACTAAATATGTAAATGATAGTAAAATAACAGACCATTATGCAATTATACCAACAGGACAAGGATACGAGAATTTTAATAGTTTACCACAATTACATAAAAATGTTTATAATGTTATAGTAAAAAGATTTTTGGCAATATTTTATCCACCAGCAGAATATCAAAAAATACAAGTTACATTAGAAATACCAGATGATAAAAGTAAAACTATAGAAACATTTAGTTGTAGCGAGAAGGTTTGTATAAAACAAGGATTTTTAGAAATATTAAAACCCGAAAAGAGTAAAAAGAAAGAGAGTAATGAAAAGTCAGAAGAAAGTGATGATAAAGGAAATAATTTAGAAGTATTAAAAATTCTAAAAAAAGGAGAAAAAATAGAAATACAAAATTTTGAATTAAAAGAAGCAGAAACTTCTCCACCTAGTAGATATAATTCAGGTTCTATAATTCTAGCCATGGAGAATGCAGGTAAATTAATTGAAGATGAAGAATTAAGAGAACAAATAAAAGGCGCTGGTATTGGGACAAGTGCAACAAGAGCAGAGATTATAAAAAAATTAGAAAAGATAAAATATATAAGTATAAATGGAAAAACTCAAATTATAACGCCAACTGTTAAGGGTGAAGCGATTTATGATATTGTATTTAAATCAATGCCTGATATGTTAAATCCAAAACTAACAGCTAGTTGGGAAAAAGGATTAGATATGGTTGCAAAAAAAGAAATAAAACCAGAGATTTTTATGGATAAATTAAAAAATTATATAAATTCTAAATTTAATAAATTAGTTATAAAAATGTAAAAAGAAAGCAAATAATCATTTACTTTCTTTTTTTAAACCATATATTTTATTAATTAAATTTTTAGATTCTTCTTTTACTAAAGATTTCTTTTTCAATATATTTTTGTCTAAGAAGTATGGCTTACCAAAAATGACATCTACTTTTGAGAAAAATTTAGGTCTTCTTGTTATATATACAGGTATAATAGGAATGTGTAATTTAGAAGAAACAAAGACAGCACCATTATGTACTTTAGTACCAATATCTTCTTTATTTTTTACAACTCCACCTTCTACAAAAATTAAGAATTCACAAGGTATATCTTCTTTAAAAATAGATAAAGAGTGAAATAGACTTTTTACATCAACTTTATTTCTATTAACAGGAAATACATTATAATGCGTTAAAATTTTTGCAATTAGTTTATTTTTAAATATTTCAGATTTTGCCATAATTGATAAATTTTTTGTTCTTGGATATATAAAAAAAGGGTCAAATACACAAGAGTGATTAGGGCAAATTAAATATTTATCATAAATTTCTAAGTTTTCAATATTATAATAATGAACTCTAAATAAAAATTTACAAAATAAAAAGTTTATAAATTTTTTCATAAACATAAAAATCATCCCTTAAAAGATTATTTTTTTTATTATATATATAACAAAAAATCTTGTCAACAATTGACAAATTGTATATAATTTGGTATAACTTTAATATACGAATGAAAGGAGAGATACAAATGAATGAAAAGAAGTATAAATCATTAGTAGTAATATGGGGAGCAATATTTTTAATATTACATGCAATATCTTTAGTATATGTAGTAGGAATTAATCCAAATGGATATACATATATGGAAAGACTTATAACAGCATTTGTTGCAGTTATAATGCTTGCATTAGTAATAATTTATATGGTACTTTCATTAAAGAAGAAACCAGCAGGCCCTGTAATAGGAATGATAATTGGAGCAGCATATATTGTTAGTTTAACTATTATTGATTTTATTATAGGTATTTGTTTTATAATTTCTTGTGCTGGAATGTTAAAAATGCTTAATTTAGGTAAAGAACAAAAGACTAAGGCAGTAAAAGAAAGCAAAGAACAAAAAGAAAATTAATAAAAACTGGAGAATGGCATGAATACGATACTAGGAGAACTTGGTAAAAGTCAAAAGTTTATTGAAATAGTAAATAAAATAGAAAATGAAAAAAGTCCGATAGCAATATCGGGCTTAAATGACGTTGGAATGGTAAATTTAGATGTTGCAATACATGAATTTACTAAAAGACCAATTTGTATATTAACATATAATGAGATACAAGCAAAGAAAATATATGATGATATAAAATATTTTACAGATAATGTAGTTATATTTCCTAAAAAAGAAGTTGTAACATATGATTATGTTGCAGAAAGTAAAGAAAATTTATATGAAAGAATAGAATCTTTAAATAAAATAAAATCTAAAAAAACATTAATAGTAGTAACTACAATAGAAGCTGTAATGCAAAAACTTCCTGAAAAAAATACTATATATCAAAATGAATTAAAATTTAAAACAGGAAATTCTTATAAATTAGATGATATTAAAAGAAATTTAGTAGATTTAGGATATGTTAGATGTGACTTAATAGAAGGAAAAGGACAATTTAGTGTAAGAGGAGACATTGTAGACATTTCTACAAATGAAAAAACAGGAATAAGACTTGAATTTTGGGGAGATGAAATAGATTCTATAAGAGAATTTAATATAGAAACTCAAAGGTCAATAAAAAATAAAAATGAAGCTACAATATACCCTTCAAATGAATACATATTAGAAGATAGTGTGGATTTTATATGCGAAAAAATAAGAAAAAAATATAAAGAGTATAAAAACCAAAATATTATTGAAGAAGATATAGAACAAATAAAAGAAGGAAATTATATAAGTAAAATTGATAAATATTTTGATTGCTTTTATTCAAGACAAGAAACAGTCTTAGATTATTTAAGTTCTAAATATGTGATTTTTATTGATGAAGTTGGAAAAGTAGAAAAACGTAGTAAAAATATAAAACAAGATAGAGAAAATTTGCAAAGAGGCTTAATAGAAAAAGACAAACAAGTACCAGAAGCAATTACAAATGAGCTAGACTTTGAAAAAGTTTTAGAAAGACTTAATAATAAACAATTAGTATATATAGAAAAACAAGATAATGAACCTAAAATAAAAGGAGAAAAATACAGACTAAATTATAAAGACGTAAATTATTATAAGAGTGAAATAGAAAATTTATTTAAAGATTTAAAAGATAATTTAAAACAAAAAAAGAATATTTATATATTAATTGAAAACAAAGAAAAAGCAAATAAAATAAAAAGTTTATTAGAGGAAAAGCAAATTACTTGTAAAATAGAGGAAGAACTAAATAAAACTATAATAGTAAAAGCAAGAGAGAATATTGTTACAATATCAATTGGTAAGCTTTCTTCCGGGTTTGAAAATTATGAAATAGGTCAAATTGTAATAGATGCAAATGAATTAGTAAGTGGAGAAAAGAAAAGAAGAGTTACAAATACGGCATATAAAGAAGGAGAAAAAGTTGTATTTGCAGATTTAAAAATAGGAGATTATGTAGTTCATAGAAGATATGGAATAGGAATTTATATTGGTGTAAATACAATAAAAGCAGATGGAATTGTCAAAGATTATATAAAAATAAAATATCAGGATGATGCTATTTTATATATCCCAACAAGTGATTTAGATAGTATAAGAAAATTTGTTGGTGGAGATAAGCTAAAACCTAAAGTTAATAAATTAGGAAGTAGAGAGTGGGAAAACACTAAAGCTAAGGTAAAGAAAAATTTAAGAGAAGTTGCAAAAGAGTTAATAGAATTATATGCAAAAAGAGAAAAGGTTCGAGGATATAGTTTTAGTAAAGATACGCTATGGCAAAAAGAATTTGAAGATAGTTTCCCATATCAAGAAACAGATGACCAATTAAGATGTATTGAAGAAATTAAAAAAGATATGGAATCTCCAAGACCAATGGATAGATTACTTTGTGGTGATGTTGGATATGGTAAGACAGAAGTTGCTATGAGAGCAGCTTTTAAGGCTGCAATGGATGGAAAGCAAGTTGCATATCTTGCACCGACAACAGTACTTGCAGAACAACAATACCAAGAATTTAAGAAGAGAATGGAAAAGTATCCTATAAAAATAGAAATACTAAATCGTTTTAAAACCAAGAAATATCAAGATGAAGTAATAAAAAAATTAAAATTAGGTGAAGTTGATATTTTAATTGGAACTCATAGAATGCTTAGTAAAGATGTAGAGTTTAAAGATTTGGGATTATTAATTGTAGATGAAGAGCATAGGTTTGGAGTAAAGGCAAAAGAAAAAATAAAACAAATGAAAATGAACATAGATGTCTTAACGATGACAGCGACTCCTATTCCAAGGACTATGCATATGTCAGTAGTTGGAATACGTGATATGTCAGTTATATATGAGCCACCATATAATAGAAAGCCTGTTCAAACATATGTATTAGAATATGATGAGGAAGTTATAAAAGAGGCAATTACAAAAGAACTTGAAAGAGGCGGTCAGGTATTTTATTTATTTAATAATGTGGAGGGAATAGAAAGAAAAGCAGAGGAAATATCAGAATTAGTACCTGAAGCTAATGTAGTATATGCCCATGGCCAAATGACTGGTTCAAGAATTGAAGAAATAATGCAAGACTTTGTTAATAAACAGTCTAATGTGTTGGTTTGTACAACAATTTTAGAGTCTGGAATAGATATTCCAAATGCTAATACAATCATAGTTGAAAACGCTGATAGAATGGGACTAGCTCAGCTTTATCAAATACGTGGTAGAGTTGGAAGGTCTGATAGACAGGCATATGCCTATATAACATATAGAAGAGATAAACTGTTATCAGAGGTTGCAGATAAAAGGTTAAAAGCAATAAAAGAATTTACTGAATTTGGTTCAGGATTTAAAATTGCTATGAGAGACCTAGAAATAAGAGGAGCAGGAAGTTTACTTCGGAGAAATACAATCAGGTCATTTAGAACAAGTAGGTTATGATACTTATTGTGATTTGTTAGACCAAGTTGTAAAAGAAATGAAAGGAATTGAAGTAAAACCTGAGGTTGATGTTCAGATTGACTTAGATATTACAAGTTATATACCTGATACTTATATTGAAGATAGTAGTGAAAAGATAGATATTTATCAAAAAATTGCTTTATGTAGGACCGAAAAAGATATTCAAGATGTCGTTGATGAAATTATTGATAGATTTGGCAATATGCCAAAAGAATTAAATAATTTGTTAGAGATTGCAAGAATTAAACAATTATGTAAAAAATCTGCAGTTATAAAGGTTACAGAAAAGAAAAACAGAACTACATATTCACAAAATGTTGTATTTTATTTTGATAAAGATAAGTTTGACCCAAGTGTTATAACTATTTTATTAAAGAAATATGGAACTAAGATTAAATTCTCAACAGGTATTGAGCCTTATATTACTTTATTACTTAAAAATCAAAGTGATGAACAACTTGTTAAGGAAATTAAAGATTTTTTAAATACCATAGAGATAGAAGAGAAGAAAAATATATTAAATAATAAAAAATAAGAGGTATACTTTATTAAAAGTACGCCTCTTATTTTTAAATAGAAAAAATTTAATTCATATATACACTAAATAGTACGTAATGCAGAATTAAATGCTTTTTCTATTTTTTGCAATGCAGTAATGGCTTCTGAAATTTCAATTTTTCCTGAGCAAAGAAGGTTAATGTAAATTGTAATTTGTTCATCTCCTATGTAGTTAAATTTAGGCATTTTATTTTTATACATACCTATTTCGTCAATATTATTGCCAGAATCTTTACAAGATTCAAGATAATTAATGACATCATTTACATAGTTTGAAGCAACCGTAAATTCTTTATGGATTTTTTCATTAACATCAATAATTTCAGATTGAATCTATCGTTTTAATCCTAATTTGTTAGACCAAGCACAATGGCGGTGGTTCAACTAGAGTAACTCTATATATAAAGTAAGAATCAAAAGTTTTCAAATAAAATAAAACTTGCTAAAATATAAAAAAAGTTATAAAATACAATAGTACAGTAAATAATAAATGTACTATTGTATTTTTATTGAGGTGTTTATTGGCTTCAAAACATTAAGGAGAATGTTATGGATATTATTTCAAGTAAAGATAATGAAATAGTTAAAAATGTTAGAAAATTAAAAGAAAAGAAATACAGAGATTTAGAAAATGCTTATATAGTAGAAGGAATTAAAATGGTAAGAGAAGCTATAGAAGAAAAAGCAGTGATTAGGCAGATAATAATATGTGATGACTGTGAAAAAAGTGATAGTATACCAAAAGAATTAATGTATGAAATAGCAAAATATGATTGTTTATATGTTACAAGTAAAATCTTTAAATATATATCAGAAGTACAAACACCACAAGGAGTATTAGCAGTAGTTGAAAAAAATAATAGAGATGAAGATATTAACTATAATGAAGATATAATAGTAGCATTAGATGATATACAAGATCCAGGAAATTTAGGAACAATACTTAGAACAGTAGACAGTGTAGGATTGACACAAATACTAGTATCAAAAGGAACAGCAGACCCATATAATCCTAAAGTAGTACGTTCTAGTATGGGAGCAATATATAGAGTAAAAGTTATAGAATGTGAAGATTTATTAGAAACATTAAAAGAAGTAAAAAGAAATAAATTTAAAATATTAGTAAGTTCATTAAAAGAAAGTAATAGTATTTATAATGTGAAGTATAATAAAAAGGTCTTAGTAATAGGAAATGAAGCAAATGGTGTAGAAGAAAAAATAATGAACATAGCAGATGAAAAAATAAAAATACCAATGTTAGGAAAAACAGAAAGTTTAAATGCGGCAGTAGCAACAGGAATAATACTATACGAATATGTGAGACAAAAAGGGGACGGAGCTAATTTGTCTCAAAATTAAAAATGAAATATAGAAAAGAGGAATAAAAAGTGAAAATAAACATAGTAATGGTAGAACCAGAAATACCACAAAATACAGGAAATATTGCAAGAACATGTGCAGCAATAGGAGCTAAATTGCATCTAGTACATCCATTAGGGTTTAGTATATCAGAAAAAGCAGTAAAAAGAGCTGGACTAGATTATTGGGATAAATTAGAAATAGAAGAACATATATCTTTTAAAGCATTTCTAGAAAAATATAAACCAGAAGAAAATAATATGTTTTTTGCTACAACAAAAGGAAAACATGTATATTCAGAACCTGATTATAGTAAGATGGATGAAGTATTTTTATTATTTGGTAAAGAAACAAAAGGACTTCCAGAAGATGTTTTACAAAAATATATTGATAAAACAATAAGAATACCGATGAGAGAAACACTTCGTTCACTTAATTTATCAAATTCTGTAGCAATTGTAGCTTATGAGGTTTTAAGACAGAAAAACTTCGAAAATTTAGAAGAAATAAGTAGCTATTTCGACAAAAAGTAAGAAAAATGTCGAATTTTGCGACGAAAAGTTTAAGAAATTATGAGAAAAGTATTGGCTTTTCTCTTTTTTTGGTGTATAGTATATATAGATTATTTTCCAAAATATTTTTAATCAAATTTTTTATCGATAAAAATCCAAAAAAGAAAATTAAATAAGGAAGTGAGTGTTTGAAGTCTTTTACATATTATGATTATATTAAATGTATTCATACTCTAAGACTTAATGCCGTATTTAGGTTGGCAGAAGAGGGAAATGAATATAATTTAGGAACAAAAGAAAAGGCAGAAGAAGATTTTTTATTAGGAAATAAAGAGGAGGTATCAAAGTTAATAAATACTTTTTTAAATCCAAATAAAAAAGTATTGGCAAATGATTTAATAAAATATAAAAATAAAAATATAGAAAGAAAATACAGAAAAAATCCAATAAAAGCAATTTATAAAATAAGAAATGAAGAAAAATATTATCTGATAGATTACACGGATAATTTAAATACAAAAGAAGAATATAAAATATTAAATTATTGTATAGACATTATTTATGAATGGAGTAAGCATATAAAAAAAGAAGAAAACTATCCATTAATTATACCTATTATTATATATGTTGGGACAGATAAATGGAAAAGAGAAGCTAAAGAAGATGAAAAAACTGTAAGTTTTTATGTACAAAATAATTATGATTTAAAAATAAATTATAACGTAATAGAAATTAATAAATATTCAGATAAATTTTTATTACAAAAAAAGACTTTATTTGGTTATAGAATGTTTTTAGAAAAAGCAAAAGGAAATATGGATTTAAAAAGAAGAATAGAAAAAATAATAACAATATGCACAAATAAAAAACAAATGGAATGTATAAAAGAAAATGTTTTTTATTTAATTAAAAAGTCAATGGAAAAAGCTTTAAAAAAAGAAATAAATTTAAGTAAGGAGGAGTGCAATTTGAGTACTTTATATGAAAGATTAATAGCTGAATATAAAAAAGATATAGAAATGACAAAAAAAGATGAGAAGAAAAATATTGCAAAAAAATTATTGGAAAATAAAGTTTCAGAAGAAATAATACTAAATAGTACAAAAATATCTAAAAAAGAATTAGAAGAATGCAAAAATAAAATTAATTATTAGAAAAATAGTAAAGAGTAGAAAAAACGTAAAATAAAGAGTAAAACAAAGGATACATGAATAAAAGTTTACAAATAAAACAAAAACGAAATTGACAGCTAGAACTAGTAGTGATAAATTTACTTTTTAAGGAGGGAGTTATGGATGAATTAAAAGTAAAAATTGATTATAAAATAATAGGACAAAGGATAAAAGAAGTAAGAAAAGAACAAGGTGTAACACAATCAAAATTAGCAGATGAATTAGATGTATCAGTAGCTTTCTTAAGTAGGATAGAAAGAGGCGCTTCAGAAATATCCCTAAAAAGGCTAATGCAAATTTGTTCAATATTAAATGTACCAATAGGAAGAATTTTATCAGGAGCAGAAAAAGAAAACAACGTATATTTATTTAAAGAATTTGATGAATTATTAGAAAGTTGCTCTCCAGAAAAAAGAAGACTAATATACAATATTGCAAAAGCTATAGCAGGGATAAAGTTATAGAAAATATTCTTTACAAAAAAAGAAAAATAGTATAAACTAGGTCTAGGTGATAAGAAATGTATTTAAAAAGACTAGAATTACAAGGGTTCAAATCTTTTGCAGATAAAACAGTATTAGAATTTATGCCAGGTATCACAGCAGTAATCGGACCAAATGGTTCAGGGAAAAGCAACATATCAGATAGTATTAGATGGATTTTAGGTGAGCAAAGTATAAAATCATTAAGAGGAAGTAAATCATTAGATATTATTTTTGCTGGAACGCAAAGTAGAAAATCATTAGGTTTTGCTGAAGGTTCATTAGTATTTGATAATTCTGATGGTAGTCTTCCTATTGAATATACAGAAGTTACAATTACAAGAAAGCTATATAGAAGCGGTGAAACAGGATATTTTATAAATAAAGTTCCATGCAGACTAAAAGATGTATTAGAATTATTTATGGATACAGGTATTGGTAAAGATGGTTATTCTATTATAGGACAAGGAAAAATAGATGAAATTTTAAGTAATAAATCAGAAGATAGAAGAAATATTTTTGAAGAAGCAGCAGGAATTGTAAAATATAGAACAAGGAAAGAAGAGTCAGAAAAAAAATTAGAACGTACAAAATTAAACTTACTTAGAATTAACGATATTTTATCAGAAATAGAAGCAAATATAGAGCCATTAAAACAAAGTGCTGAAAAAGCTAAAAAGTATCTAAGCTTAAGGGAAGAGTTGAAAAATGTTGAGATAGGTTTATTTATTTATAATATAGAAAAATATAAAAAAGATTTAGAAGAGATAGTAAAAGATGAAGAAATTTACAAAAACCAATGTGAAGATGAAGAGGAAAATTTAAATAGAATAAAATCTTTAAAAGAAGCGTTAAAGGAAGAAATAGATAAAATTACTTCTCAAATAGAAGAAATCTCAAATATTGGTTTTGAAAGTCAAAAAGAAATAGAAATGTTAAACTCTGATATAAGTGTAGGAGAAACTAGAATAGAAAATAATAAAGAAAATTCTAAAAGATACCAAAAAGAAATAGAAGAACTAAAAGAAAAATTAAAAGAACTTGGAGAAGAAATAGAACAGAAAAAGCAAAAGAAAGAAAACTTGAAACAAAATAAAGAAAAATTCCAAAAAGAATTAGAAGAAAAACAAGAAGAATTAAGAAAAATAACTGAAAAACTAACAAGTAAAGAATTAGAAATAGAAGGATATAAGAAAAAAGTAGAAGAAGATACAGATAGAAGATATGAATTACAAGCAGATGTTCATGAACAAGAAATTAATTTTGAAAATTATGAGAAAAGACAAAAGCAAATTCAAAATGAAATTCAATCTAATATTTCAGAATTAGATGGAACAAGATTCGAAAAGGAAGAAATAGATAAAAGTTTTTATGAAATAGAAAATAAAAGAAATAAAATTTTAAAATCACAAGAAGATATAAAAACTAAAAAAGAAAATGCTGAAACTAAAATAAAAAGCTTTGAAAGAAATATAAATGCATATCAAAGTGAATTAAGGGTAAAAGAATCTAGATTAAAATTTTTAATAGAAACAGAAAAGGAAAAAGAAGGATATATAAAAAGTGTAAAATCCTTATTAAAAGATTGTGAAAATATAAAAGATTTAGGAAAAGGTATGCATGGAGTTTTAGCAAATATAATTGAAGTTCCAGAAGAATATCAAACAGCAATTGAGATGTGCTTAGGAGCAAGCTTGCAAAATATTGTAACAGATACAGAAGAAGATGCAAAGAGATTAGTAGAACACTTAAGAAAAAATAATTTAGGAAGAGCATCATTCTTACCAATTACATCTGTACATGGAAGAAAGCTAGACAAAATTAAAGGTAAAGAAGAAGGAGTAATTGGTATAGCATCTGACCTAATTAAATATAGTAAAAAATATGAACAAATTATAACTAATTTACTTGGAAGAACTGTAATTGTTAATAATATGGATACAGCTATTAAAGTAGCTAAGCAAAACAATTATTCTTTCAGAATTATTACTGTAGAAGGGGATATAATAAATCCATCAGGAGCTATTACAGGAGGTTCCATAACTAAGAAAACAGTAAATATTCTAGGAAGAGGAAGAGAAATAGAAAAATTACAAAAACAAGTAAATGAGTTAAAAGAAAAAATAGAAAAAATTTCAAAAGAAAAAGAAGAGTATGAAGAATCTATAAAAGATATTTTTGAAGAATCAAAAGAATTAGAAAAAGAATTACAACAAATAGATATTACATATGCAACAGAAAAACAAAAAGTTCTAGCAAAAGAAGAAAATATAACTAGAATAGAAACTAGAATAAACAAATTAAAAGAAGAACAAGAAAAAATAATAGAGGAAAAAAATCAATCAATTTCAAATAAAGAAAATGTGCAAAAGAAGATAGAAGAACTATCAGAAGAAATTGAAAAATTATCTAAAGTAATTCAAGAATCTTCAGATTTAAATAAAGATACTCAAAAATATGTAGATGATTTAAATTTTGATATAACTAATTTGAAGATATCAGTGAGCTCTTTTGATGAAAGTGAAACATCACTAGATGAGATACAAGAAAGAATTAAAAACGAAATAGAAAATGCAAATCAAAGTATTAATAATAAACAAGTTCAAATAGAACAAATAAAACAAGATAATATTTTATTAGAAAAATCAATAGAAGAAACAAAGGAAAAGATAGAAGCAATCAAAGAAGAAGTAAAAACAAGTGGAAGTAAAATAGAGAAGTTAAAACAAGATAGAA
Organism: uncultured Clostridia bacterium; assembly: GCA_944387565.1. Lineage (GTDB taxonomy): Bacteria > Bacillota > Clostridia > TANB77 > CAG-508 > CAG-269. Next base: position 51,994 of record CALXFJ010000003.1, read on the forward strand.
TAGAAAAAAATGAAAAATTAACAAAACAAGAAGAAGAGATAACATCTAAATTTAAGGTGATTGAAGATTTAAAATCTCAAATAGTTAAAATAGATTCTAGAAAAGAAAAAATAGAAGAAGATATTAATAACATAATTAATAAAATGTGGGATGAATATGAACTTACTCCTAATAATGTTACAGATTATAAAAAACCGGAAAATGTTCAAGAAACACAAAAAAGAGTTAACAATTTAAGAAAAGACTTAAGAGAATTGGGAAGTGTAAATGTAGATGCAATAGAAGAATATAAAAATATGAAAGAAAGATATGACTTTATGTGTGAGCAAAGAGTTGATTTGGAAAATACAATGTCTAAATTAAGAAAAATAATTGCAGATATGACACAAACAATGAAAGAACAATTTAAAACACAATTTGATTTAATAAACAAGAATTTCCAAGAAGTATTTAGAGAATTATTTGGAGGAGGAAATGCTAATCTTAAATTAGAAGATGAAAATAATATTCTAGAATGTGGAATAGATATTAATGTTCAACCACCAGGAAAAAAATTACAAAATATGATGCTTCTATCAGGAGGAGAAAGAGCATTTACTGCAATAGCTTTATTATTTGCAATATTAAAAATAAATCCAGCGCCATTCTGCGTGTTAGATGAAATTGAAGCAGCATTGGATGATGTAAATGTTTATAGATTTGCAGACTATTTAAAGAAATTTTCAAAAGATACTCAGTTTTTAGTAATTACGCATAGGAAAGGAACAATGGAAGCAGCAGATACTGTTTATGGAGTAACAATGGAAGAAAGCGGAATATCAAAATTATTATCAATGAAATTGAGACAATAGGGGGACGGACCTTATTTGTCTCAATTTTTTCTATATTAAGATTTTAAAAATACCAAGAAATATAAGTAAAATGCCTGAAACTATAGACCATAAGTTAGAGGGTAAAGAAGAAAAATTATAAATCTTTTTTCCTAAGAAATTTCCAAGACCTAAGAAAAATAGTTGAAAAAATCCTATTAAAAATGGAAAAATATAAGTATTAATTCCTATAATACTTCCAGCAATTCCAACACATAGACTATCCATAGATAGTGCTAAAGCGAGAAAGAAAGCTTCTTTACTATCGATTTTATTAGAATTATCCAAATCAGATGATATAGGGTCTTTTATGATTTTAATTGTAATTCCTAGAAATTTTATAAAAAATGAATATGTTTTGGTTTTACTAATTTTGGTTTTTTTATTATCTATATTTTTATTCTTATTTAATGCTTGAAAGCAAATAAAAATTCCCATAATAATAAAAAGAAAGCTTCCTAAATAGTCTACTATAAAATCTGGAAATATAAATTTTAAAATATTTCCTAAGTACAAAGATACGATTGTAACAATAAAAGAGACAAAGAAAATAACTAATTTTCCTTTATTGGAAATAGATGTATTTTTAATACCATATGTAATACCAATTCCAAGTGAATCTATACTACTTGATATTGATAAAAGAAATGTACTTAGTAACATAATAAATCCTCCTATACAACATAATATGACAAAAAAATAAATGTGTTAGAGGATAAAATAAAAAAGATATGCTTAAATTAGGGTTATATGTAAATCATAAAATATAACTATTAAAATAAGAACAAAGTCAAATAAAAAGGTAATAATTAAAACTAAAAAAGAGATAAGTAAAACAAAAACTTATCTTTTATTGTTTTAAAGAAATTAGGAATAAAAACAGTATGTTACACATAAGATATTAAAAGAAACAAATGAAAATTAGGGATGTGTCCCTAAATGGACAAAATGTCCAAAAAGAAACGTCCCCAATTGGACAAGGAGGATTTTTATGTGGGAAACTCTGAGAAAAGAAGAGGTTGTAAGGGAACTTAAGACAAATATGAAAAATGGGCTAAATGAAGAAGAGGTAGTTTTTAGACGAAATAAATATGGAAAAAATAAATTAGAAGATAAACCTAAAGAAAGTTTATTAGTTAAGTTTTTAAAACAATTTAATGATTTTATGATTATTATTTTAATAATAGCATCTATTGTATCGGCTGGAATATCGTATTTTCAGGGAGAGAATGATTACATAGATTCAATAATTATAATTGCAATTGTAATATTAAATGCACTTATGGGAGTAATACAAGAAGCGAAAGCTGAAAAATCAATTGAAGCTTTGCAAGAAATGACACCACCAAAAGCAAAAGTTGTAAGAGATGGAATAACGAAGGAAATAGATGCAGAAGAAGTTGTTCCGGGAGATATTATTATTTTAGAAGCAGGAAATTATGTTCCGGCTGATTGTAGATTATTAGAAAGTCATAATTTAAAAATAGAAGAATCAAGCTTAACAGGAGAAACAGAAGCAGTATTAAAAGATGCTAATATGATAGCAAAGAAAGATGTATCTTTAGGAGATATGCTAAATATGGGATTTATGGCAAGTATAGTAGTAAATGGCCATGGAAAAGCAGTTGTAACAGATATAGGAATGAATACAAAAGTAGGAAAAATTGCTAATATGATTATAGAAAATGAGTCTCCAGAAACACCAATACAAAGAAAACTAGGACAAGTTGGAAAGACATTAGGGATAGTATGTTTAGCTATATGTGTAATAATATTTATTATAGGTATGATAAAAAATATAGACCCAATTGAAATGTTTATGACATCTGTAGGCTTAGCCGTAGCAGCAATTCCAGAAGGATTACCAGCTATTGTTACAATAGTTTTATCAATTGGAGTAACAAAAATGGCAAAAAATAATAGCATTATCAGAAAATTACCAGCAGTAGAAACCTTAGGAAGTAGTAAAGTAATATGTTCAGATAAAACGGGAACACTTACTAAAAATCAAATGACAGTTGTAGAAATAAATGCCAAAGATAAAGATTTAGCAACTAAACTCTCCGCTATGTGTACAGATTGCGATATAACTTATGAAAAGGGAAAGGTTGAAATAAGAGGAGAACCAACTGAAGTAGCATTAGTACAAAAAGCAATTGATATGAATTATAATAAACAAGACTTATATAAGAAAATGCCGAGAGTAGAAGAATTGCCATTTGATTCTAATAGGAAAATGATGACAACTATACATAAAGAAAATAATGGATATTTAGTAATTACTAAAGGAGCACCGGATGTTTTATTAAATAAATGTAATATAACTATAGGAGAAAAACAGAGAATAGAAAGACAAAATGAAGATATGGCCAAAAAAGCTTTAAGAGTAATTGCTGTGGCTTATAAAAATATATCTACACTTCCTAGGGGAAAGGATTTAGAAAGAATAGAAAATAGCTTAAACTTCGTAGGATTAATAGGAATGATAGACCCGCCAAGAGAAGGAGTAAAAGAAGCTGTAAGAACATGTAAAAGGGCAGGGATAAAGACTGTAATGATAACGGGAGACCATATTGCAACAGCAAAAGCAATTGCAAAAGAATTGGATATTTTGGGACCAACAGATAAAGCCATGACAGGTAAAGAATTAGATAATATTCCTCAAGATAAATTAGAAAAGGAAATAAAGGATTATTCAGTATTTGCAAGAGTAACTCCAGAACATAAAGTAAGAATCGTTAAAGCATGGCAAAGTACGGGTGCTGTTGTTGCAATGACAGGAGATGGAGTAAATGATAGTCCAGCATTAAAAAATGCAGATATAGGAATAGCCATGGGGAAAAATGGGACAGATGTTGCCAAAAGTGCTTCAGACATGATACTTGCGGATGATAATTTTGTAACAATTGTAAAAGCTGTAAAACAAGGAAGAAATATATATGATAATATAAAAAAGGCAATTCATTTTTTAATAGCAACAAATATTGGGGAAATAGTAACAATATTTATGGGATTAGTTTTAGGTTTAAAATCACCATTACTTGCAATACAATTGTTATGGATAAATTTAGTAACAGATTCATTACCAGCAATAGCATTGGGATTAGAACCACCTGAAAAAAACATAATGAATAGAACGCCTATTGATAAGAAAAAGGGATTATTTGCAGATGGTTTGTGGAATAAGATTATAGTAGAAGGAACCATGATAGGAATGTTAACTTTAATAGCATTTAGCATAGGAAATAAATACTATGGATTGGAAGTGGCTAGAACAATGGCATTTATTTCTTTAGGAATGTTAGAACTTGTCCACAGTTTTAATATAAAAAGTGAAAAGTCAATATTTAAAGTAGGAATTTTTGAAAATAAATTTTTGATAGGAAGTTTTGTCTTAGGAGTATTTGTACAAACAATTGTAGTTATAATTCCAGGATTAGCGAATATATTTAGTTTGGTACCATTAGATAAGACACAATGGATAATAACTTTATTTATATCTTTTATGCCAATTCCTATTATGGAAGTACAAAAGAAAATAAATGAGACTAAATTTGATAAAATTATATATAAGGAAAAACAAAAAGTATAAACAAAAAAGAAGTTTTATTTTTTCATATAAAACTTCTTTTGATTATTTTTTAATAAATTTTACTATTTCATCGTCTGGAATAGATAAACTTTTAACAATTTTTTTAAACGTAGAAACTCTAGTATTTTCTTCATTATGTTCTAATCTTTGTAAGTGTCTAGTACTAATACCAATTTCTTCGGCTAATTCTTCTTGTGATAATTTATGTTTTAAACGATATTGTTTTATCATATTTTTTCCCCCAGACTAATTTTAAATAAATTATAGTATACTAATATTTAAAATAGAACGACATTTTTGTCATGAATTTTAAAACGTTATATTTATAAAGTAAAATGTTTGTGTTTTCTAAGAGAAAGTAAAAAACAGTAAATTTAAATCTCCCTATTTAAATTGCAAAAAAAGCTTGCAATAAGCTTAAAAATGTGATAAAATAGCTATGTTTTGAAAAAGATAGATTAACTTTTCAAATCTCTACTTGCATAAAAAGGCAGGTTATAAATCCAAAGGGAGGTGAAAATAATGAACAAATACGAAAGTATTATCATTGTTAATCCAGAAGTAAATGAAGAAGGTTTAAAATCTTTAGAAGAAAAATTTACAGGATTAATTAATGAAAATGGTAAGGTAGAATCAGTTGAAAGTATGGGAAAAAGAAAATTAGCTTATCCAATAAAGAAATTCAACGAAGCAACTTACATATTATTTAATTTTGAAGCGAATCCAGCTTCAATTGCAGAACTTGAAAGAGTTTATAGAATAACAGATGAAATTTTAAAACATATTGTTGTAAAAAAATAAAATTTGAACAGGGGCCTATTATTAAAGTAGGAAAGGTGATAAATAATGAATAAAGTAATTTTAATGGGAAGATTAACAAGAGACCCAGAAGTAAGATATACACAAACGAATAACACATTAGTTGCTTCTTTTAGTTTAGCAGTAAATAGAAGATTTGTTAGACAAGGAGAAGAAAGACAAGCTGATTTTATAAATATTGTAGCTTGGAGTAAACTAGGTGAATTTTGTAGTAAATACTTTAAAAAAGGTCAACAAGTAGGTATCATAGGAAGGATTCAAACAAGAACTTGGGATGATGACCAAGGTGTAAAACATTATATAACAGAGGTTGTTGCGGAAGAAGCATATTTTGCAGATAGTAGAAGAGATACAGACTCTACTAATAATACAAGTTTTGAAAATACATTTGGAAATGCACAACCAGGAAGCATGGGAGCAGATTTTGAAATGTCTTCAAATGATGACTTACCATTCTAATAAAGTTAGGGGGGAAAAAAATGGCAGATAAAAAACAAAATAAGAAAAATAACAAAAATTATGATGATGATTATAATCCAAGATTTAGAAAACAAAGAAAAAAAGTGTGTTTATTATGTAGTGATAAAAACTTTGTTTTAGATTATAAAAATCCAGAACAATTAAAGAAATTTGTTAATGATAAAGGTAAAATCTTACCAAGAAGAACAACAGGTGCTTGCAGTAAACATCAAAGAGATATTACAAAAGCAGTTAAGAGAGCAAGACACATCGCTATATTACCATATACACAAAATTAGTAATTATTATATTAATAGCTATAACTTAAAAATTAGTTATAGCTATTTTTTCTATTTATTAATTTCTCTGAAATTAAAAGTGCTAATATAATAGATAGACTATCCTTTAGTAAAAAAGGTAGTGAAACTAATAAAAATGATTGTAATAAGTTAATACCACTTATAATACTATATTGTAAAATTCCAAGAAAATGACAACTAGCTAAACCTAATAAAGAAAATAAAATTTTCACAAAAAAATTGTTAATTTTCTGAGTTCTTGAGCAAAATAATACAAGTAAAATAAATCCTAAAATAAATCCACCAGTTAATCCAAATAAAGTTCCAAAACCAGCTTTTCCAGAAGCAAATACAGGGATTCCTATAACACCTAGTAATAAATAGGTTAAAATAGTTTTAAGACCTTTATTTGTACTCAAACAAAATCCAATCATAGCAACTGTAAAAGTTTGCAAAGTTAATGGTACTCCATTAGGCAATGGGATAGATATTTGAGAAGAAATAGCAAGAACGAATGCTGCTATAATATAAGTCAATAAATTTTGTAATGTTAAAGGGATATTACTTGTAACTTTTTTAATATTTTCTATCATCTTATTTCCTCCTTTCAAAAATATTAAAATAATTATATAAAAAAAATAAAATAAATAAAAGAACCAACTGGTCGGGTAAAATAAAAAAAATTATAATAAACTTAATAAATAGTTTTCTTTACAATTAGAAATCATTATGATATAATTTTTTCGAAAAAAACGAATGAGGTGAAAACATTGAATCAAATATTAAGTGTAGAACCACCAAAAAAGAAAGAAAAAAAGGTAAAACAAAAAAAGCAATCAATGGGTGGCCCAATTGAAATAATAAAAATAGTAAAATTTTTTGCTGTAGTTATGGTTGTTTTTGGAATATGTATGATTGGGACAGGCTCATATTCTATGTATCAAAATTCTCAACTTGGAAATAGTCAGGCTAATCCAATTATATCAGTAGAAGAAACTTCAGAAACACAATTAACAATAAGTGTAAGTCATAGTAAACCATTACAAAAAGTAACATATAGATGGAATAATGAAGATGAAGTTGAATTAGATGCAAATGGAAAAAGAAGTGTGGAGCAAACAATAGAAATTCCAACAGGAGAAAATACTTTATATGTATATGCAGTTGATACTGAAGGAAGAGAAACTAATCATCAACGCACATATACAAGACAGGGAGATATTAATATTAATTTTGAAGTAGATGGAAGCAATCTAAAAGTTACTGCAGATGGAAAAAATGAACTTTCTTATATGACATATAGATGGGATGAAGATGAAGAGCAAACAGTACAAATAAATAGTACTACTACAGAACAATTAATAGAAATTCCAAAAGGACAACATACATTAACAGTATCTGTAGTTGATATTAATAATAATACAGAAACTAAAGAACAGGAAGTAAAAGGAGTTACAAAACCAACTTTAGAAGTCACAACAGATGGTTCATCAAACTTTGTTATAAAAGCTTCTGATGAAGAGGGAATAAAAAGAATAGAAATTATACTTAATGAAACAGAAAAATCAGCAATAGATTTGGACAAAGTATATCCAGATGTAGAACAAAGAAAACAATTTGAGTATAATCAAATTCCAATACGTGATGGTGAAAATAGATTAGAAGTTACAGTTTATAATGAAAGTGGAGTAAGTGAGACAGCAAGAGTATTAGTAAATAAATAAATCAGAACCTCCTACAAAAAAGTAGGAGGTTTTGGCTGTAAAGGGGAAAGCAAGTGGAAAGAATATTTGATTTATTAACATACTTCCTTATATACTCATTTCTAGGATGGGTTATGGAATCTATATTTAGGTCAATAATGGAGAAAAAGATAATAAATACGGGATTTCTAAAAGGGCCAATTTGCCCGATATATGGAATTGGTGCAATAATAATGTTTACATTTTTACAGAGTTTAGAAAATAATATAGTATTATTATTTTTAGCTTCAATAATTATATTAACATTATGGGAATATATAGTTGGAGTAATGCTTGAGAAAATATTTCATACAAGGTATTGGGATTATTCAGACCATAAATTTAATATACAAGGAAGAATATGTTTAAGCAATTCAATTTATTGGGGAGTACTAGGTGTCGTTTTTGTAAAATATATACACCCTAATATACAAAATTTAGTACAAAAAGTTGATATAAAATTACTTTATTTTATAGTAACAATATTAATGGTAGTATTTATAGTAGATATGATTACAAGTATAGTAAAAATTAAGAATATTAAATCAACATTAGAGAAAATAGAAGAATTAAATAAAGAAATAAGAGAAAAGATAAAAGAAATAAAGATTTTACCAAAAGAAATACAAGAAAAAGAAAAGTTAATAGCTTCTGAAAAATTACAAAAATTAGTAGAAGATTTAAAGAAACGTAGAAATCGTACAATAAAACATTTATATAAAAATGTATATAGGTTAAAAAAGGCATTCCCAGCTATTGATACTAAAGAAATAAGAGAAATATTAAATAAAAAAGTAGAAATAATAAAAAGAAAAAACAAATAAAACCTTGAAAAATTTCCCAATATTAAATATAATGTAATCGAATTATGAAATAAGGAGTATACAAATGGTACAAGAAATATATATAATAGATGATGATGATTCCTCAATAGTAATATTTAGAGAGTTATTTAAAAATGATTCAGAATATAAATTTATTAGTGTAAAAACTGAGCAAATTGATATAGCGTTAAAAAATATTCCATCTTTAATTGTTATAAATGAAGATGCAATTGATAGAGATGTAATAGACCTGTGCAGAAAAATTAGAAAAGATGAGGATAACAACATAACACCAGTGATTGTTGTATCTTCTAAAGAAAGCAGAGAACATAGAATAAGAATTTTAAGAGAATCAGTAGAATATTTTATAAAAAAGCCTGTAGATGAACAATATTTATATTATACTGTAAAAAACCTAAACAGGTTACTATCAAGCAACAGAAGAGTAAGTCCATTAACTGGACTACCTGGAAATGTCCAAATACACGCAGAACTAAAAAAGAGAATTGCAAGAAGAGAAGCTTTTTGTGTATTGTATTTAGATTTAGACAACTTTAAGGCATATAATGACGTATATGGCTTCTTGAAAGGTGACCAAATAATAGAATTTACAGCAGAGACAATAGTAAATTCTATACATAGTGATGTATTAGATAATACATTTGTAGGTCATATTGGAGGAGACGATTTTGTAGCAATTGTACCAGGAACTAATTGTGAAAAACTATGTCAAAATATTCTCTCTCATTTTGATAATAATGTAGGAAAATTCTTCAATGATGAAGATTTAGAAAAAGGATATATAGAAGTAGCAAATAGAAGAGGTATAATTGAACAATTCCCATTAACATCATTATCAATAGGAGTAGTTGTTGCAGACGTGGGAAGATTCCATAATATACTAGAAATAGGAGAAGTTGGAGCACAAATAAAACATGCAGCTAAGTCAGTTATGGGAAGCAGTTATGCAATTGATAGAAGAAGATAGAAAAAAATTTACAAGGCTTTGGTTTATATACTAAAGTCTTTTAGCATGTTCTAAAATAGGTTTTTAAATCATAAAATATAAAAGAAAATATTTTAGGAGGTTTAAAATGGACAACACTAATTTATTAGAAGGAGTACAAGAATTAACATTGTATACAGGTACATATGGAAGAAAAGGATGTACTTGTTCATGTATAGGATGTACACAAGAAAGTTATGGAAGAAGGCATAAGGATTACCAAGGAACTATTGAACAAATTGATACAATTATTGAAAAATTACCGAATTTGAAAAATGCATATTTGTTAGGAAATCCGGATGTATCAGTTGATACTGAGTTTTGCAATGAAGCAGCAAAAAAATTTATAAAAAGTGGTAAAAAAGTAATGTTTTCAACATCTGGAATAAATGGATTAGAAGTAGCTAAAAAATTAACTAATGGTATAGATGCCAAAGATATTAATTACATAAGTTATAGTGTAGATACTTTAGATAATGAAAAATTACAATTTTTAAAAGGAAATAAAAATATAAATATAGAAGAAATAAACGAAGCGATTAAATATTGTATGGATAAAGAAATAACAGTAAAAATCCAACCAACAATTTGGGAGATAAATCAAGATGATTATAAAGAAATAATAGATTTTTACTCAAAGTTAGGGATTGAATGGTTTACATTTCATGCAGGTAGCTTTGAGGCTTTACAAGGAAAAGAGATACCAATAAATCATGTAAAACCAGAAAAATGGATAGATATAGTAAAAGATTTAAGTAAAATAGCAGTTAAAAAAGATTTAAAAATAAAAGCTCCAAAAATATTTTTAAGTGATGATGAATGGAAAAAATATAAAGTAAGTAATAAAGTTTATTGTCAAAATGGAGGAAAGGGCTTACAAATATGGATGCAAGAAGATGGATTAAAAGCTACATTTTGTCCAGTGCTTGCGGAAGTAATGCCTAAATTTATATTTGATTTAGAAAAAGAAGAACCAGTGATTTTAGAAAAACAAGAGAATAACTGTATGGTTTGCACAAAATGTGTAGATGGCAATCTTAAAAATATGTCTGTTGGAGGAAAAGGAAAAGAATTCATATTAAATAACCAAATGGTACATAATGTATGTAGGTATTATTCAGAAAAAATAAAATATGGATAGGAGATAATTTATGTCCAAAGCTTTAGATATAACTATAAGAGATGTTTTATATGAAGCAAGACGTAATAATAAAAATATAGATAAAAATAAAATCTTTAAGGCATATACATTTGCCGCCGAAAAACATAAAAACCAAAAAAGAAAATCAGGAGAAAGCTATATAATTCATCCATTACATGTAGCATATATTTTAGCAAGTTGGGGATTAGACACTCAAACGATATGTGCTGCTCTTCTTCATGATGTAGTAGAAGATACAAATGCAACATATGAAGATATAGAAAAAAACTTTGATGAAGAAGTTGCTTCATTAGTAGAAGGAGTAACTAAACTTAGTAACTTGTTTAAAACTGTTGAAGAAAAGAAAACTAAAAATTATAAAAAAATGTTTATAGCTATGGAAAAAGATATTAGGGTCATAATCTTAAAATTGGCTGATAGGCTTCATAATGTAATGACTTTAAAGTATTTAAGAAGAGATAGACAGATTGCAATTGCAAAAGAAACTTTAGAATTATATGCACCAATTGCAAATAAGTTAGGAATGAATGATTTAAAAAAAGATTTAGAAGATGGAGCTTTTAAATATTTATATCCTAGAGATTATAGAATTATAAATGAAGAGTTAAAAGAAAAAATAAAAGAAAATAAAAATAAAATAGAAGAGACTAAAAAAGAAATTGAAATAGAATTAAGAAGACAAAGAGTGTGGTCTATTGTAAAAATAGAGACTAAAAATTTATATGGCATTTTCAATAAAGCAATAGAAAAAAATATAAAAAATATAGAAGAAATAAAAGATTTATTTTCAATAAAGATAGTAACAAGAAGTAAATCAGATTGCTATAGAGTTTTAGGTATTATAAATACTATTTATTCTTTAATACCAGGTTCATTTAAAGATTATATAGCAATTCCAAAAAATAATATGTATCAGGCAATTCATGAGATTTTAATTGGAAAAAGTGGAGTTATGTTTGAAACTAGAATATGTACGTATATTATGAATAATGTTGCAAGATATGGAATAACAAGTTATTTTTCATATGTAATGAATAATTTAAATAAAAAAAGAAATTTGGATTTTAAAGAAAATTTATCAGGTATACGTGATAGTTTAGAATTAGAAAATCCAAAAGAATTTTTAGAAACTTTAAAACAAGAACTTTTAGGTGATGAAATATATGTGTTTACTCCTAAAGGAGATATAAAGGTACTTCCTAAAGATTCAAATGCAATAGATTTTGCATATATAATACATGGAAAATTAGGAAATCATATTAAATCTTGTAAAATAAATAATAAAGAAATGCCTATTATAACTAAATTAAAAAATGGAGACATCGTAGAAATAATAACAGATAAAGAAAAAATAAATATACAAGAAGAATGGTTAGAAGAAGTAAAAACTGCAAAAGCTAAAAAAGAAATTTTAAAAATTTTAAAAAAGAATAAACAATATCCAAAACAAGAAAAAGAAATAGAAATAATAGCTAATGATAGAGAAAATTTAGCATTAGAGATAACAAATGTTTTCAAAGAAAATAAAATAAATATAGAAAGTTTAGAAGCAAGTGTTAATGGCAAGAAAGCAAAGATAAAAATAGTTATAGAGATTAAGGCTAAAGATAATATTAAAAATATATTAAATGAAATATTAGAGATTAAAGATGTTATAGGCGCTAAAATAGATTTATAAAAATGCACACTTTAAGTGTGTATTTTTGTTGAAGAAAATAATAAAAAATGATAGAATAAAAAAATAGAGGAGGTAAAGAAAAATGGATTTAAGTTTAGATGTAGGGGACTACAAATTAAACATAAGAGCTGCTGGAGTAATTATACATAATAATAAAATATTAATACATAAGAATGTAAATGAAGACCATTGTTGCATACCTGGAGGAAGAATTGAAATAGGAGAAAATTCGAAAGAAACAATAAAAAGAGAAATAAAAGAAGAGATGGGAAAAGAAGTAGAAGTAAAAAGATATTTAGCAACAATAGAGAACTTCTTTGAATTACACGGCAAAAAATATCATGAACTATTTTTCTTATACCAAATAGAATTTACAAACGAAGAAGATAAAAAAATAGATTATACAATTAAAAATATAGAGGGGAAAGATTACTTACAATATGAATGGGTAGATTTAGATAAATTAGATGAATATAATCTATTACCAATATGCTTGAAAGAAATATTAAAAATGAAAGATTTCCCAGTACATATGATTAATGATGATTTTAAAGAAAATGTGGAATTAACAAAATAGGAGAATATATATGGAACTATGGGATGTATATGATATCAATAGAAATAAAACAGGAAAAGTAATTGACAGACATAGCAATGATAGATTAAGTGCAGGAGAATATCATTTAGTAACAGAAGCTATAATAATAAATTCAAGAAATGAAATTTTACTAACAAAAAGAGCAAGTACTAAACAAAAATATCCTTTAATGTGGGAATGTACATGTGGGTCTTGTATTAAAGGTGAAAATACTTTACAAGCAATATTAAGAGAATTAAAAGAAGAACTAGGATTAAATTTTAGGGAAAACGAAGCTAATTTTTATAAAACATTAAGAGATGATAATGCAAAAGACTTTAAGGATATTTATATTTTTAAGAAAGATATAGAATATAAAGATATAAGTTTTACTGATAAAGAAGTAATTGATTGTAGATGGGTTACTATAGAAGAGTTTGAGAAGATGAAAAGTGAAAATATAATAGTTTCAACAATTGATTTTAATAAAGAAGATTATGAAAAATGTATAAAACTATAAAGTAAGATAAATTTTATATAAGAATCAAGAAATTTTTAAAATATGGAGCTATCTTAGCAATTATTCTTTTTGCTGTTGCTTTTATTGGTGAAAATCTTAACTCAAAAACAAGTAATACAGCTGTTTTACAATTAGAAAATCAAACACCAGAACAACTATATAATAGTACTAGATATGAAAATAGCTTATATGGAGAAGATGTTGTAAGAGGATATTGTAGTCAATATGGTTCATTTAATGGCATTGGAAAAATAACAAGTATAACAAAATTTAAAATTTTAGAAAAATATGGACAAGGTAGATTTGCTTTTGAAGTATCTTTTAAATACAACCATATAAATGGCAATGGTGATACTATGCTAGATAGAGAGTCAAGTATGACAGTATATGCTATTTATATAGTTAATCCTGATGACACTTATAGGACATATACAAGTGTTCATTATAAAAGATTTTGAACTTGGGAAGAAATAAAAGAAGATGAAGAACTTTGCTATGGAGCTTGGGGAAGTCCTTTAACTGTAAAATATAATTAATATTTATTAAAAAATACCTGTAATTATAATATTATAGGTATTTCTTTATTTATATTGTTTGGCAATGGCGACATTTCTTATTTTTATTTTTTCTTCTATATCGTATATACCTAAAATTAAAAATAAAAATGAAAATATCTAACAATTTTGAATAAAATTGTGGTATAATAAATAATATAAATACAAAAAGGAGATGAAGAATTATGACAATGAAACAAAAAGAACTATATAATGTAATTGAAAGTCTACCAGAAGAATTATCAAATAAAGTTGTAGATTATATAGAATATCTTAAATTTTCTTATATAACAAATAATGCTCCTGATGATTTAGTTATAAAGGATGATAAAGATTTATTGAATAAATTAAAAAAAGGTATGGAAGATACTGAAAACGGAAAAGTATGTACTGTAGAAGAGGCATTTGATGAAGTAAAAGAAATTTTAGCAAACTAAAATGGAGGGTTTGTAATTGAAAAAATACAAAGTACAATTATCTAATCAGGCAAAAAATGATTATAAAGGCATTATTAGATATATAAAATATCAATTATTAGAACCTACTATCGCTGAAAAATATGCAAAGTTAATAAGAAACGAACTTAATAATTTAGCATATCAGCCACAAAAATTTGCAGTTATTGATTATGATATTATAAAAAAATATAATTTTAGAAAGCTAATCATAAAGAACTACATTGCATTTTATAGAATTAATGAAGATGAAAAAATAGTAAATGTAGAAAGAATTTTATATAATGGAACGGACTGGAAAAACAAGTTATAAAAAAATAAGCATACATATTATAGTGTATGTTTATTTTTTAATGTATGCTCCAAATGTAGATTTTAGACAAATATAAAAGTTTTCATTTAGAGTTATTTTTTCATTTTGTGTATAAATTTTCGTACACCTATTGAGCCTAAACGGAATATATGTTAATACAAAGACAGGAGGTGTATATGGAACTATGGATGTATATGATATCAATAGGAATAAAACAGGAAAAGTGATTGACAGACATAGCAATGATAGATTAAGTACAGGAGAATATCATTTAGTAACAGAAGCTATAATAATAAATTCAAGAAATGAAATTTTACTAACAAAAAGAGCAAGTACTAAACAAAAATATCCTTTAATGTGGGAATGTACATGTGGGTCTTGTATTAAAGGTGAAAATACTTTACAAGCAATATTAAGAGAATTAAAAGAAGAACTAGGATTAAATTTTAAGAAAAACGAAGCTAATTTTTACAAAACTTTAAGAGATGATAATGCAAAAGATTTTAAAGATATAATAGTTCCAACAATTGATTTTAATAAAGAGGATTATGAAAAATGTATAAAACTATAAAGTAAGACAAAATAGTAGGAATAGAATTAGAAAAGGCTTAATATAATAAATATAATAAACTATGATTAGGGGTTATGTTTATGGTAATAATAAGCCAAAAAAGAATAAAAATTATACTATCTTGTATTTTAATTTCTTTATTTGTATTTTCTATGCATATAGCAAAAAAAGAAAATGAACTAGATACAAATAATAAAACATCAGAAGTAACAGCAACACCTGTATCAGGAAAAACTGTTATACTAGATGCAGGGCATGGATTACCAGATGCAGGAGCAGAAAGTAAAAATGGTACAACAGAAGAAGAAATTAATTTGAAAATAGTATTAAAAACACAAAAATTATTAGAACAAAGTGGATGTAATGTTTTATTAACACGTTCAGATGATGAGGCAATATATGATTTAGATAGTAAAACGTTAAGACAAAAGAAAGTATCTGATATAAAAAATAGAGTAAAAATAGGAAACGAATCTTCTGCAGATATATTTGTCTCAGTTCATCTAAATAAAATTCCACAATCACAATATTATGGTTGGCAATGTTTCTATAATACTAAAAATGAAAAAAGTACTGATTTGGCAAAAAGTTTACAAAAGAATTTGAATGAATCAATCCAAAAAGAAAATGATAGAGTTGCAATGAAATTAGATACAGTATATCTAATGAAAAATGTAGAGATTCCAATTAGTATAGTAGAATGTGGTTTCCTATCTAATCCACAAGAGGAGAAGGAGTTACAAGAAGATAGTTATCAAGAAAGACTAGCTTGGGGAATATATAATGGAATAATGGATTATTTCTATAATAATTAAAAATAAATTTTATAAGATAAATCTTTACTTTTATATTTTCTTAATGTTATAATAAAAGCGTAGGAAAGAAACCAAGGAGGAGCAAGTATGGGAGAAACGTTTGATAGTAAAAGAAATAAATTTATGGAAGCTTATGCATATCCAGCTATAAATAGTAAAGGAAGAATGTTAAGAGCAGCACAAAGGGAAAGTATGAAATATAAAACAAACAGTCAAAAAGTAAGTAATAGAAATGTAAAAACAGGTAAAAAAACAGTAATAAATAAACCTAAAGTACAACAAAAACAAAAATTTACAGGTTCAAGAAAAAAGATGATAGGAGTACTTGTAGCAGCAATAGCAGCAGGAACACTTGCTGTTGGAATTGGTGCAAATAATGCATATCAAAATAGTAGACCAGAAAATCAACCAATAACAATAAGCCAAGCTATGCAAAGTGGAGATACAGCTAAATCATTAGGAATAAATGAACAAGATTTACAAACATTACAAAATTATCAAGAGGCACTTCAAAATGATGATATATCAAATCAAGAATTACTTGATATAGCAACAAACATAGATGGACTTCAATTAAATATTATAAAAAGTAAAGTTGGAAATTTATTAGGAGTATCCCCAGAAAAAGTTAAAATAAGTGCTACTGTAAATAATCCAGAAGAATTACATGAGACTATAAAAGTAACAGATGAAAATTATAGAACAACAATATATTCTTCAAGAGATTTACTAGATAATGTTTTAGGAGGAAGTAATAAAATATCGAGAGAAATGTCAGAATATATCAGAGGAATTGCTGATATGCAAGACTTTGCATATGGTATTCAAGCTGAAAATTTTGATAGAGATGAAGTAATAGATAGGTCACAAGAAGAATTAGAAAAAACATCACAATTTGCAGCAGGAGAAATGCAAATAGATGATAGAGGAAATATTTCAATAGATATGACAAAAGTAAAAGATATAAATAATGAAAAAGATGATGAACAAAGATAATAAAAAGAGCTCCCTTAATTAAGAGAGCTCTTTGTTGAAAGAAAGAGAGGGAGAAGTTCCTAATCGAGATTAATATTTTGCACCAACCTCGGTGGTACCGGTGATAATCATCGGAGTTAAGTTTCCTTCGACTGAAACCAGCACATTAGGAACAGCGTAGATTGGTCTCATGCATACTGCGGATGGAGAGTCTACAAATGGCATGAAGCCTTTCAGTTCAGGCTTAATTTTCCCTTCCTCAATAGCTTCCAGAATTTCTGCTATTTTCGATGGAGCAGATTCGTCATCTGGAATTACAGTGGTTTTTCCTTTGGTGAAGTTATCAATAAAGATTCCTTCATTTGGAATATTTACCATTTTAATCCTTTCAATCAAAATACAATTTACACTGCAATTTGCAGTATAAATATATTATAACATTATTTACATAAAATTGCAAAAAATGAAAAATTACAAAAATAAAAAATGATTAAATAAGATAATTCACAAAATGCATAAAATTACCACTCTTTGTAAACAATATGTGTAAAACAACATAATTTACAAGGAGTGGAATTTTTTTGAAAACAAATAAAATATTAAAAATAAATGGAACACCTTTAGACAAATACCAACTAGAAAAGTATTTAGAAAAAATAGCAAGTAATCATAATTTAGTAGGAAAATCACAAAAAAATACTTATCCTATACCACATATGCTAGAAAGTTTTAAAGTAATACAAGATGTATATAATCTATTAAATGAACATTTAAAAATAGGAATAAGTATACATCCAGCAGGAGAATGGTTGCTTGATAATTTATATGTTATAGAAGAATGTGTAAAACAAATAGAAAAAGAATTAACATTAAAAAAATATACAAGTTTTTTAGGAATAGCAAATGGACCATATAAAGGGTTTGCAAGAATATATGTGTTAGCTTCAGAAATAGCTGCATATACAGATAATAGAATAGAAAGAAAAGATTTAGAAAGTTATCTTGCAAGTTACCAAACAAAAAAGACATTAAGCATGGAAGAAATATGGAATATAGGAATATTTCTTGAAATTGCAATTATAGAAAATATAAGAGAAGTTTGTGAAAAAATATATATATCACAAATGGAAAAATATAAAGCAGAAAATATAGTAGAAAGATTAGTAGAAAACAAAAATAAACAAGAACAAGTATTTAAAAATAATGGTATAAAGAAAATAGAAAAAAATGTATTAAATGATATGCAGTACTCATTTGTAGAATATATGTCATATATATTAAAAAGATATGGTAAAAAAGGATATAGTTATTTAAAAGCATTAGAAGAAATAGTTGAACTTACAGGAACAAATGTATCAGAAATAATAAAAAAAGAACATTTTGATATAGCAGTAAGAAAAGTCTCAATAGGAAATAGCATAACAAGTATAAAAAAGATTCAAAGAATAAATTTCTTAGAGATATTTGAAAAAATAAATGGAGTAGAAGAATTATTAAAACAGGACCCAAGTGCTGTTTATGAAAAAATGGATATAAAAACAAAGGAATATTACAGAAATAAAATAAAAGAAATATCTAAAAAAACAAAAATATCAGAAATATATATAACAAGAAAATTATTAGAGATAGCAAATAAAAATGAAGGAAAAGGAAAGAAATCTCATATAGGATATTATTTAATAGATGAAGGTATAGAAGATTTATATAAAGAGTTAAAATATAAAACTAAAAAACCTATAAATATAAAGGAAAAAACAAAAATTTATATATCAACAATAATTATATTTAGTTTAATACTTTCATTTTATTTAGCTAGTCTTTTAAATAATAATATAAACAATTTAGCTGTTTTAATAATTTCTTGGATTTTATTTTTTGTACCAGCAACAGAAGTTGTAAATCAAGTTATATCTTATACTTTAAGTAAAATTGTAAAACCAAAATTAATACCGAAACTAGATTTTTCAAAACGGAATAGATAAAGAAAATGGCACAATGGTTGTTATACCAACAATAATAAAAACAAAAGAGAAAGCAGAAGAATTAATGAGAAAATTAGAAGTATTTTATTTAGCAAATAAATCAGATAATATATATTTTTGTTTACTTGGAGATTGTACAGAAAGTAGTAAGCAGGAAGAAGATTTTGATAAAGAAGTAATAAAAGAAGGAAAAAGGCAAGAAGAAATTTTAAATAAAAAATATAAAAGTAATAGTAAAATCCCTATTTTCAATTTTATATATAGAAAAAGACAATGGAATGAAAAAGAAGGTTCATATTTAGGTTGGGAAAGAAAAAGGGGAATGTTATTACAATTTAATGAATATTTACTTGGAAATATAGATAATCCATTTAGAGAAAATACAATAGAAGAATATGAAAATAGTGAAGAAATAAAAAAAGAATTAAAAAATATAAAATATGTAATAACTCTAGATTCAGATACAGACTTAAGTTTAGAATGTGCATTTCAATTAGTAGGAGCAATGGCACATATTTTAAATAGACCTCAAATAGATGAAAAGAAAAACATAGTAACAAGTGGATATGGAATTATGCAACCAAGAGTAGGTATAAACTTAAATGTAAGTAATTATAATTTATTTACAAAAATATTTGCAGGAGCAGGTGGAATAGATTCATATACAAATGCAATTTCTGATTTATACCAAGACAATTTTAAAGAAGGAATTTTTACAGGAAAAGGAATATATGATGTAAAAGTTTATTCTAAAGTATTAAAAGAAGTAATACCAGAAAATAAAGTATTAAGCCATGACTTATTAGAAGGATGTTATTTAAGGTGTGCCCTAGTTTCAGATATAATGTTAATGGATGGATATCCAACTAAATACAATAGTTTCATGAATAGACTTTCTAGATGGATAAGAGGAGATATACAAATTATGGGTTGGCTATCTCCGAAGAAAAAACTAAATTTATTATCTAGATATAAAATATTTGATAATATACGTAGGAGTTTATTAGAAATAAGTATAATATTTTCACTAATTTTTACAGGAATATGTGGATATATTTATAATAAAAGTGTTTTAGGAATAGTCTTAAGTTTAATAGTAGTTACATTAATTCCTTTTATATTAGAACTTATAAATTACTTAGTATTTAAGAAAAATGGAGAACAAAAACAAAAAACATTTACACCAAAAATTTCAGGAATAAAAGGAAGTTTCTTAAGAGGAATACTAACACTTGGATGCCTTCCTTATAAAGCATATATATCATTAAAATCCATTGTAACTAGTTTATATAGGATGTTATTTAGTAAAAAACATTTGCTTGAGTGGATGACATCGGAAGAAGCGGAAAAACAAGCAAAAGAAGATATATTTTCATATATAAAACAAATGATAGTAAATATTGTTTTAGGAATTATTTGTATATTTACTGGTAATATTTTTGCAATCATTTTAGGTGTCTTTTGGATTATAACGCCTATTATTATGTGTTATATAAGTAAAAAGAAAAAGAAAGAAAAACAAGTAGAAAAATTAAATAATGAAGAAAAAGAATATGTAAAAGAAATAGGAAAAAGAACATGGGATTTCTTTAATGAATATTTAACTAAAGAAAATAATTATTTAATTACAGATAATTATCAAGAAGATAGAAAAGAAAAAATAGTTCCAAGAACTTCTTCAACAAATATAGGATTATCACTTCTTGCAGTAGTTTCAGCATATGACTTAGGATATATTGATAAAACAAAAGCAATGGAATTATTAAAAGAAATTATTTTAGTAATAGAAAGTCTTCCAAAATGGAATGGGCATTTATATAATTGGTATCAGATAAAAACAAAAGAGCCATTAATTCCAAGATATATATCAACAGTAGATAGTGGTAATTTTGTAGGATATCTTTTTGTTGTAAAATCATTCTTAAAAGATATGATTAGCAAAGAAGAAAATAAAGAAAAAGAAGAATTAGAAAATTTATTATTAATAGTTGATAATTTAATAAATAATACAGATTTTAAAGCATTATATAATAATGAATTACAAATATTTTCAATTGGATTTAATGTAGAAGAAAATAAATTAACAGATTCATATTATGATTTATTAGCATCAGAAGCAAGACAAGCTAGCCTAGTTGCTATTGCTAAAAAAGATGTTCCATCTAAACATTGGAATAGTTTAAGTAGAACTTTAACAACTTTAGGAAGATATAAAGGTTTGGTTTCTTGGTCAGGAACAGCTTTTGAGTATTTAATGCCAGATATAAACATACCAAGGTATGAAGGAAGCCTTCTTGATGAATCTTGTAAGTTTATGATTATGAGTCAAAAAGTATATAGCAAAAAACTAAATATACCTTGGGGAATTTCAGAAGCGGCATTTAATGTAAAAGATTTAAAATCAAACTACCAGTATAAAGCATTTGGTATACCATGGCTTGGATTAAAAAGAGGCTTAGGCGATGAACTTGTTGTATCTAGTTATGGAAGTATTTTAGCAATAGGAGATTGCCCAAAAGAAGAAGTAGAAAATTTAAAAAGATTAGAAAAAGAAGGAATGTACCAAAAATATGGATTCTATGAATCTATAGATTATACACCAGAAAGAGTAGAGAAAGGAAAAACCTCAAGTGTTGTAAAAACATATATGGCACACCATCAAGGTTTAATACTTCTTTCAATTAATAATTTGTTTAATGATAAAATCCTACAAAAAAGATTTATGGAAAATCCGGAATTACAAGCAGTAAGTATATTATTACAAGAAACAATGCCAGAAACAGCAATTATAACAAAAGAAAAAAAGGAAAAAGTAGAAAAATTAAAATACAAAGATTATGAAGATTATATAATAACAACTTATAATAAAATAGATGAAAGATTAATAACAGGAAATGTGATATCTAGTGAAGATTATGTAGTAGCAATAAATGAAAAAGGAGAAGGAGTAAGTAAATATGAAGATATTTATATAAATCGATTTAAACCAATAGATGATTATTCCCAAGGAATATTTTTTGTTATGAAAAATATTAAGACAAAAAAAATATGGAGTTCTAATTATTCTTTTAATGAAAAGAGAGAAAATAACTACCAAATAAGCTTTATGCCAGATGGATGCAAGCAAGAAATCTTAGAAGGAAATATAAAAACAAAAGTAAAAACAACAATAAGTTCAAGTGAGCCAGTAGAACTAAGAAGAGTTAGTTTAGAAAACCAAGGAAATGATGAAGAAATAGTAGAAGTAACAGTTTATTTTGAACCTGTTTTATCAAAAAAAGAAGATGATTATGCACATCCTGTATTTAATAACTTATTTTTAATAACAAAATTTGATGAAAAAACAAATAGTATAATTGTAAAAAGAAAGAAAAGAGAACAAAATCAAAAAGAAATGTATTTAGCAGCTGGGTTATCCACAGTTAGTGAAACAATTGGGGATTTAGAGTATGAAATTAGTGAGTCAAAGTTCATAGGAAGAGGAAATCTTGGAATCCCTAAAATGATAGAAAATGGTGTTCCATTATCTAAGAAAATAGGATTAGTTACTGAACCTATAGTTGCTATGAAAAGAACTGTAAAAGTAAAACCAAAAGAGACAGTATGTGTCGATTTTGTTTTAAGTGTAGGAGAAGATGAAGAAAAGGTTAAAAAGAATTTAGAAAAATATAAAGTATATGAAAATGTTAAAAATGAATTTGAATTGTCAAAAGCAAGAGTAGAAGCAGAGAGTAGATATTTAGGCGTTAAAGGAAAAGAAATTGCAATATACCAAAAGATACTTTCATATATAGTTTTTGATAACCCTGTAAAATCTGAAAAATTAAAAAAGGTAAATTTAGGAGAGTATAGACAAAGTAATCTTTGGAAATATGGAATATCAGGAGATTTACCAATTATATTAGTAAAAATAAGAGATGTTAATGATAGTTATATTATAAAAGAAGTATTAAAAGCATATGAGTTTTTTAGAATTAAAAATGTAGATGTAGAATTAGTTATATTAGATGAAGAAAAACACAGTTATGAAAATTATGTAAGAGAAGAAATAGAAAATGAGATATTAAATAGACATATGTCATATTTAAAAAATATAAAAGGTGGAATTTTTACACTAGTAAAAGGAGAAGTTGATAAAAAAGATATTAATTTATTAGAATTAATTGCAGTCGTTACTATTGATTGTAAAAAAGGTGGATTAGAAAATAATATAAGAGATTTAGAAGAAGAGTATTTAGATAAGTACAAATCAATAAGTGATAGTGTAACAAATATTGTACCTGCAGAAGAAGATAATGATGATATTGATATTTTAGAAAATAAAGAAAAATTAAAATATTATAATGAATATGGTGGATTTTCCGAAGATGGTAAAGAGTATCTAATTAGAGTAAATAAAGAAAACAGGCTTCCAACTGTTTGGACAAATATCTTG
Source organism: uncultured Clostridia bacterium (assembly GCA_944387565.1). GTDB lineage: Bacteria > Bacillota > Clostridia > TANB77 > CAG-508 > CAG-269. The sequence goes on from CALXFJ010000003.1 coordinate 75,641, forward strand.
GCAAATGAAAAATTTGGAACTGTTGTTACTGAAAATATGGGAGGATATACCTGGTTTAAAAATAGTAGGTTAAATAGGGTAACAGCTTGGGATAATAATCCAAGTTTAGATGTACCAAGTGAAGTTATTTATTTAAGAGAAGAAAATGGTAAATCATGGTCGTTAGGTTTAAATCCAATGCCAGATAATAAAAATTATAATGTTATCTATGGTTTTGGATATGTTAAGTATCTACACAAAAGTTGTGGTATAGAACAAGAATTAGAGGTGTTTGTTCCAAAAGAAGATGCATGTAAAGTTAGTATTTTAAATTTAAAGAATACAACACCAAATAGAAAAAAATTAAAACTATATTATTATATAAAACCAGTACTTGGAGAAGATGAGATTAAAACAAATGGATATTTAAATGTTACTTTAGATAGAAATAATAATATTGTTTATAGTAAGAATTTATATAAAAGAGAAGAGCAAGATTATTTTATATATCTTTCTTGTAGTGAAAAGATAAAATCTTTTACAGGAGATAAGAATTCATTTTTAGGCTTAGGTGGACTTTCTAATCCAGAAGGATTAAAAAAGGAAAGGCTAAATAATGATAATGGCTTAGGTAAAAAATCATGTATGGTATTTTCAATAGATATTGAATTAGAAAGTTATTCAAATAAGGAAATTTCTTTTGTATTGGGTGCAGATGAAAATTTAATTGATTGTAAAAATATTGCTTATAAATATAATAAAATAAATAATTGTAAACAAGAACTTAATTTAAGTAAAAATTATTGGAAAGATATTTTAGGAAGACTTCAAGTTTATACACCAATAGAATCTACTAATATTTTATTAAATGGTTGGGTAACGTATCAAACAATTGCGAGTAGGTTACTTGGAAGAAGCGGATATTACCAATCAGGTGGAGCTTTTGGTTTTAGAGACCAACTTCAGGATACTTTAGGATTAAAATATTTAGAACCTAATATTATGAAAAATCAAATAATAAAACACAGCAAACATCAATTTATAGAAGGTGATGTGGAACATTGGTGGCATGAAGAAACTATGCGTGGTATTAGAACAAAATTTTCGGATGACTTACTTTGGCTTGTCTTTGTTACTATAGAATATATTAAGTTTACAGGTGATAAAAGTATATTAGATATAGAAACTCCATTTTTAAAGGGAGAAGAACTAAAAGAAGGACAAGATGAAAAATATGATAAATATTTAGAATCAGATGAAAAAGGCTCTATTTATAATCATTGTATAAGAGCAATAGAAAAATCTTTAAATTTTGGTGAAAACGGACTCCCTAAAATAGGTTCTGGTGATTGGAATGATGGATTTAGTACTGTTGGAAATAAAGGAAAAGGAGAAAGTATTTGGCTTGGATTTTTCTTATATGATATTTTAGATAATTTTATTCCAATTATAAAAGAAAGGGAAAAAATAAAAGGAGAGGAAGAAGTAAATAATAAATTAGCAGAAAAATATGAAAAAGTAAAACAAGATTTAAAAAGAGCATTAAATACAAAAGGTTGGGATGGAAGGTGGTATAAAAGAGCATATATGGATGATGGAAATATATTAGGTAGTATGGAAAATGATGAGTGTAGGATAGATAGTATAGCACAAAGTTGGAGTGTTATATCAAATGCAGGTGATAATGATAAAAAATATATTTCTATGGAGAGCTTAGAAAATCATTTAGTTGATAAAGAAAATGGAATTATTAAATTATTAGACCCACCTTTTGAAAAAGGCAAATTAGAACCGGGTTATATTAAAGCATATTTACCAGGAGTTAGAGAAAACGGAGGGCAATATACACATGTGTGTTGTTGTTAATGCCAGTTTTTGAAAAATATTGATACTCTTAAAATTTGTATATCAAAATACTTAAAAAATGTATATTGATATAGAAGAATACATATTGAATAAA